>CALAGB010000483.1 GCA_937891245.1 uncultured Thermomicrobiales bacterium
CGTGCTCTGTAGCTGGATAGGCGACCTGGTCGAGGATGTCGCCCGGCCGTTGCGGGCGGCGGGCCATTCGTTGGAGACAATCGTCCGCCTTGGCGGTCAAACCGGAGATATGGACGCGGCGCTGGCGGCGCTGGACGGCGAGTGACGGGATGTGCACAGGCACTGAATGACCGCCACAACCATTGACACGTCATTCCAGGTAGCAGCGAAGAATCTCTTTCCCGTTTCCCGTACGTCGCACTCGGAGAAACACGGAGGCGATTCTTCACAGCGGGTCGGGATGACAGCTCGGAGTCGAGATGTTTGCTGTACTCTTCGAAGTTGCCCCGTATGTCGATCAGTGGGATGCCTATTTGGGCTATGCCCGGATGCTCCGGCCCGAGCTGGAGCAGATCGATGGCTTTGTCACCAACATTCGCTACCGGAGCCTGACGCGCGAGGGGTGGCTGCTGTCGCTCTCTGATTGGCGCGACGAAAAGGCGCTCATCCGCTGGCGCACGCATCCCGGGCATCATGCGATCCAGGAAAAAGGCCGCTTCGAAGTTTTTCGGGATTACCACCTGCGTGTCGGGCAGCTCACCCAGGATTCGAAGTTGCCGGACGGGTACGCGCTGCAAGAACAGCGGCTCGACGAGACCGACACCGGTGAGGGTACCGCGGTGACGCTGGTTGATGCGCAGCGCGCCCCCGACTGGGTATCGCAGAGCAGTCCCGAAGACGTCGCAACCTGGCTCGGCTTGAAGCCGGATGCCGACGGCCTGCTCTCATGGGACGTGTTCGACGCCGTGCTGACGCCGGGCAACGTCATCGTGCTCCTCTCCTGGCGCGATCACACGGCGGCCGAGGCGTTCGAGCGGGACGCCAGCCTGCCGGATGGCGCACGAGTGCGCCAGGTGCGCGTGATTCGTGACTACTCGCTGTTCGATCGACGTGAAGCGCCACAGTACTACGCTGAAGTGAATCAGCGGGCGACCAATGCGCTATAGCGCTGAGACGCGACTGACGGTCCACGAAGTGATGCAGCGTGCGGTCGATTACTTCGGTCCGTCCGGTACGGCGGGGCTGGCGGTGACCGAGCAGAGCGATTACCGGATCGTCTTTGCCGGTGGCGGTGGCTATATTATCGCCGAAGCGCGTCGAATGCCCTCCGGCAGCCGGATCGAGCTGGAGGTCCAGGAGTTCGATCGCGAGGCCCAATCGTTCCTCGGCACGCTTCCGGGGGCAGGCGGTGGCTGGCTGCAGAACCTGCTTGATCGGTTGCGTGGCTAGATGCGGATTTCTCTCGCAGAGGCGCAGCGTTATTTGACAGAGAACTTCTGCGCCTCTGCGCGAGTTACTCGCTCCTCTTGCGTGGGGTCAACAGTTGGTAGGCGACGCCGAGGGCTGCGCCGTAGACGGCGTGGCGGAAGATCTCTTGCAGGAACGGCACCGGGCGGTTAAACGGCTCGACGTCGCCGCGTTTGACGGCCGGGTTGACGCGATCAAGCACGATGACGGCCGGCCAGAGCAGCACGTTTTCAGCTAAGCCGAAGATAACGCCGCGCATCCAGGCGGGGCCGGGCAAGCCGTGATGTAGGCGGCCGAAGAGCGCGCCGAGCGCGCCGCCGTTGGCCAAGTGCATCGCGGTGCCGACGACCGGCCAGGCTTTGCGCCCGCCGGGAACCAAGCCGGCCAGCATCCGCAGTTCGTTCGTCTTCCGTTTGGTGAGCGCCAGGTCGAGCGCCATGGCACCGAGCATGGCGACCGCGCCGATCATCCCGGCCAGGGCGCCGCGTTCCGCTTCATCGTGGGTGTCGATCTCGATTTGCATCAGGCGTCCTTCCCGGTCGGGACGAACATCGGGGCTGGTCGTCGTTTGTGTGCCGAGCGACCGATCATTCCCTGTACTTTGGCGACCAGTTCATCCGGATAGTCGCTGGTATCGCCACGATCAAGCGCATCCAGCACGCCATCAAGCTGCTCGTAGGTGATTCCCATTTCATTCTCGTCGGTTTGGCCGGCCCAAAGCCCGGCACTCGGCGGCTTATCAATGATCGGTTGCGGCACGCCGATCTCGCGGGCGACCGCTCGCACGTCCCGCTTGTAGAGCGACGCGAGCGGGAGCAGGTCAACGCCGCCATCGCCATATTTCGTGAAATAGCCAACCATCAGCTCACTCCGATTGCCGGTGCCGATGACCATGCGACCGCGCGTATTGGCGATATGGTAGAGCGTGATCATGCGCAGGCGCGGCTTGATGTTGGCGTTCGCCATGTCATTGCCGGGCGGCAGGATGGCGAGCAGCCGATCGTACGGATCGCTCAGGTCGATCGTCAGCGTCTCGATGCCGAAGGCGTCGGCCGACAGCTGCGCGTCTTTGAGATCGCCCGGCTGGCTGTGGGCCGGCATGATGACGCCGAGCACCCGATCGCTGCCGAGGCCGCGCGCGGCGAGCCCCGCGACGGTCGCGGAATCGATGCCGCCTGAAAGACCCAGGACGACGCCATTGAGGCCGCTTGCGTCGACCTGCTCACGTATCCAGGTCGCTATGCTCTCCGCCGGGCTCATCGTTCCTCCATCTGTCTCAATCGGGTAGGACGTGGTCGGGTCCAGCTTGATGATGCGTTGCGGTTCGGGAGACGTCAAGCCCGCTGGGATAAGACCGGGTATCGTGGAGGAACGGGGACGTGAACCTGGGCGAGTGCTCGGTGTCAACGGCGTGCTGGCGCACCAGCTCTGACGTCACGTCCCGAACCGCCCATCTTCGTATGGAATAATCAAGGGAAGCCACGGGGATTGCCGCACAATCCGCGACGTCAGTTGAACAGGGGAGGGAACGATGCCAAACGGCTTTGACACCGTTGCTCCGCTCATCCTGGCGATCGTCGGGCTTATTCTCACGGTTGGATTAGGCACGCTGCGCTCCCGCCTGGCGCCTCCGTTCGCGGTCGCGACTGCGGCGCTCGCCTTGCTCGCGACCCTGTGGGGCTGGTGGCAGGGTACAACACCGGTCGACCTCGCCTGGGCGCCCACGCTTCACCTCCGGTTGGCGTTCCGGCTCGATGGCCTGGCAATCCTCTATTCGCTGCTCGCAACCGGCATTGGCCTGGCGGTGCTCGTCTATGCCTGGCGCTACCTGCCGCTGCATCTGGCACATGAAGATCAGGATCCGGGGACTGCGACGCGTTTCTACGGCTTCATGCTCCTTTTCATGGCGTCGATGCTCGGTCTCGTCGCGGCCCAGGACATGATCCTCATCTTCGTTTTCTGGGATCTGACGGCGATTACCTCGTATTTTCTGATCGGGTTCGATCGGGAGAACGGCGAGGCGCGCGATTCGGCGTTGATGGCGCTGCTCATCACCGGTGTGAGTGCGGTGCTCTTCATGATCGGCGCCCTGATGCTCTACCAACGCGTCGGCACGTTTCAGCTCGATGAACTCCGCGTGCAGATCGGCTCGGGCTGGTATTTCCAGCTGGCGGCGCTCCTGATCGTCGTAGCGGCGCTTGCCAAGAGCGCCCAGGTGCCGCTGCATTTCTGGTTGCCGCGCGCCATGGCGGCACCGACACCGGTATCGGCCTACCTGCATTCGGCGGCGATGGTCGCGGCCGGCGTCTTTTTGCTCTCGCGGCTCTATCCATTGATCGAACCAAGCCGGCTGTTACTCGACGCCTTGATCGTCATCGGCTTCCTCTCGATCTTCACCGGCGGGCTGCTGGCGCTCTCGGCGGGTGGGTTGAAGCAGTTGCTGGCCTATTCGACCATCGCGCAATACGGCTACGTGGTGGTGATGTTGGGGATTGGCGGCGCGACGGGCGTGGCGGCGGCCTCGTTCTATGTCATCGCCCATGCGCTCGGCAAGAGCGCGCTCTTTCTGACGGCCGGCGCGGTAACCGAAGCAACGGGTGAGACGGAGCTGACGGGCGTGGGTGGGCTGGTGCGCTCGCATCCGTGGCTGGCGGCCGGTAGCGCGATCGCGGCGGCCGATCTGGCGGCGTTGCCGTTGACGATCGGCTTCTTCAAAGACGAACTCTATTTCGAGACGGTGCTGGAACACAGTCGGCTGGTCGCCCTGCTGGCGGTGCTCGGGGCGGCCATGACGTTCGCCTATCTCTGGCGTTTCTGGAGCGGGATCTTTCTCGGGTCGGTTCGCTCGGAGAGCCGGCCGCTCAGTGGCCGGCTCGTCTGGCCGGTTGTGGCGTTGGGCGCGCTGGTACTGGCCGGTGGGTTCGTGCCCCTCCCGGCCTCGAATCTGGCCGCGACGGCCGGGGAGGCGACGATCCGGCTGCCGATCTCGCTGCACCTCGGCTATCACCTCGAGCTGAGTGAACTCTATGGAATGGCGCTGGCCGCCTGGCTGCTCGGCGCCGCCATCATCGTCACCCAGACCCGCTGGAGCCGTGCGCTGGCCGCGATTGCCGCACTTGGCCGGCGCATCGGTCCCGAGCGGCAGTATGGGCTCGGTTTGAGCTGGTTGATCCATCTCTCGCACGTGATGCTCGATTTCGAGGTGCGCGATCTGCGGCGGCGTATTTCGACCATCCTCATTCCGGCCGCGGTACTGGCGATCACCGGCTTAGTCGTCTCGCCGGAAGCCGACCTGTTTCGTGTTGGATTGATCGCGCGTCGCGATCTGCTGCTGTTGCTGCTGATGGGGTTGGCGTCGATCGCAGCACTGGCGGCCACGCGACCGACTCACCACCTGCCGCTTATCCTGGCGCTCTCCAGCGTTGGTTTCTCGCTGGCCGCGATCTATGCCGGTCTCGGCGCACCGGATGTCGCGCTGGTCGCGGTGCTGGTCGAGATGCTCATGACGATCATCTTCGTCAGCGCCCTGACGCTCTTCCCAACCGGCGCCTTGCGCCGGCAGATTGCGTCGATCGGCTCACGGAGTCATATGGGTCGCGATATCACGGTCGGCGTCTGTTCGACGCTCTTTGCCTTCGTGATCGCCTGGGGTGTCCTGTCGCGCCCGGCGTCGGAAAGTGGCGTCTCGCGTGAGCAGATACGACTGACGCCGATCGTGCATGCCCGGGATGTTGTGACGGCGATTCTG
>CALAGB010000484.1 GCA_937891245.1 uncultured Thermomicrobiales bacterium
TAGCGTGGGCTTTGAGCAAGATGACGGCATCAGCGACGAAATTCGCGGGAGGCTAGGCCGTCAACCGCGAGCGCGAATCAATCATTGTCGAGGCCTAAGGCTCCAGGATCGTAGGAGCAAACCCTGGAGTAATGAGATTGATCGGCCGGTAGATGTACGGCGCCAGGCGTAGAGTCTGTTCCGCCAGCGGTGAACCGTCATATTCGCTATTCAGCCATACGGTGCCCCAGCCGTCCGGCAAGTCGCGCACCGTATTGTTGGACACCTGGGTGAGCACGATCACGAGCAGTCCAGCCAGAACGACCGACACCACGGCCAACGCGATAATTCCCGGCACGCCGCCGCTCAGTTCGAGCGACAGACGGGTACGCAGGCGCGAAACGCGAAACGATCGGAGCAGAATATAGTCAACGCCAACTCCGGCCACCAGCAAGAGGAGTAAGAACGCCGCGAGTCGCGCGATGACCGAATCGATCGGGATGAAGAGATGCGTCAGCGTCGCGCCCACCGCCCTATAGAAGATCGCGGCAGCAACTGTCGCAATGACAAGGGAAACGAGCCCCGCGACCGAACGCCCGATGCCGGCGAAGAACGCCAGCGTAAAGACCGCCAGAAACACGATGACAATCGCCACATCAATCGTATTCAACGGGGCCCCTCCAGCGCGAGATATCCATCCGGTGTACGTACATCAGAACAGTCAAGAAACCGCATTGCGTTGCAGGAAAACGTTGACACGAACATCTGTTCGCACCTATAATGCGGGACAGGTGGCCCAACTCGAGGCCATGCAGGGGCAAAGGCAGGGCAGAAGATGGCACGAAACCTCTCACGTCGCCAACAAGCTATGCTGGAGTACATCGAGCGATTCCTGGAAGATAACAACTATCCTCCTACGATTCGCGAGATCCAGCGTGATCTCGATATCTCGTCCACCAGCGTTGTCGACTACAACCTCAACATCCTCGAACAGCGCAACCAGATCCGTCGGAATCGCAATATCTCGCGCGGGATCGAAATCGTTGGCCGCTTCCCGTCACCGCGCCACATCGTTCGGGTGCCGGTCGTGGGGCAAATTGCCGCCGGTCTTCCGATCCCCGTTCTCGATGATTTTGTACAGGACGATCTGACCGAGCAATTGGAGATTAGTACTGAATTGGTCGGGAACCGGGCGCAGGGATTGTTCGCGCTGCGGGTCAAGGGCCTGTCAATGATCGATGCGCTGATTAACGACGGCGATCTTGTCATCCTACGCCACCAGGACAGCTGCGAAAACGGTGAGACGGTCGCCGTCTGGCTTCGCGCCGAGAAGGAAACGACGCTCAAGAAGTTCTATCGCGAGGGCGAACGCGTCCGGCTGCAACCCGCCAATGCGTCGATGGAGCCGATCTACACTGATGCGATGAACGTCGAGATTCAAGGGAAGCTCGTTACGGTTGTCCGCCCCTATATGAACTGAGCGGGTCAGCGCGCCGGGCGGTCCGGTATAGTGGCAGGGCGTTCGTCGCTGGGCGAACGCGCCGTGTCATCTTGAAGAGGGCCGGATCGATGTCTGTCAGGCTTTGCCCCAATGCCTGTTGAGCGCGCTCGCCGGGTGCTCATGCTCGGCACGTTTGGATTACGTCCCAAAGCAACGCTCCGTGCCCGCGCGCTGGCCATGGCCGGAACACTCTCGTCCGCAGACTGGGCCTTCAGCCTCATCACCACTCCCTGGGACAACCCTGGCGACGCCGGGCGTCGCTGGTCCGAAGATGGCATACCCGTGCGCAACACGCGGGGCATACATCCAATCGGCTTTCCGCGTGTGATGCTGGAAACGGCGCGTGTGGCCCGTGCAATCGAACCGGACGTCGTGCATCTCTTTAAGCCGAAAGGCTTTGGGGATTTCAGCGCGCGCTGGTTCCGCCGCAACCTGCCGGTCGTGGTCGACATGGACGATTGGGAGGGCGATGGCGGCTGGAACGAGATCGGCGGTTACAGCCGTTTGCAGCGGTGTCTCTTCGATTGGCAGGAGCGGACCTGGCCGCGCCGGGCGCAGGCGCTGACCGTCGCGAGTCGCGCACTCGAACAACGCGCGCTCGAACTCGGTGCCGACCGTGACCGCGTCCACTATGTCCCGAACGGTCTGACCAGTGAACGCTTTGCGTTGCTCTCGAAGCACGCTCGCAAGCCAAAGGCGGCCGCCGGTACGCCGCCGGTCATCCTCCTCTATACACGCTTCGTCGAATTTCAGCCGGAGTTCGTCGTGCGGGTACTGGCGACGGTCCGGAACGCGATCCCGGGCGTGACCTTACTCATCGCCGGTGCTTCGGCCAGCGGGGAGCCGGAGATCGCACTCCGGACGGCAGCGCATGCGGCCGGGCTGGCGGACGCGATCGAATGCCGAGGCTGGGTGGCACAGGATGAAATTCCAGAGTTAGCGGCCAGCTGCGATCTCGCCATCCATCCGTTCGACGACAATCTCATCAATCGCGCCAAGTGTTCCGTTAAACTCCTCGAACTGATGTCAACCGGCATCCCGATCGTCACTTCCGCGGTCGGCGAGAACGCCTCGTACATCGAAGACAGCCGGTCAGGCAGGCTCTCGCAACCAGGCGATCCGCAGGCCATGGCGCGCGCTGCCGTCGATCTGCTGCGGCATCGAGAGAGTGCCGACGAGATCGGTCGATCGGCTCAGAAACACGTGCAGCAGCACTATCTCTGGGATCTGTTGGCTCCCCGCGTCGCGCAGGCGTACGTCAAGGCACTGCATACGCGAGCGAATCACTGACCGTACGCCTCAATCATCTTGATCGGGCGACGCCTCTTTACGAGCGCGCGAGTTCCTGTTAGTATCCTCCTCCATACACGCAACAATTCACCGGTCTGCTGGCGCGCCTGTCGACACGCAATGGGAGGGGACACGGGATGGATATCGGACGCTCGATTCAATATGTCTTCGAGGATCCCAATTGGGTCAAGAAGATGCTCATTGGCGGCCTGCTGTCGTTGATTCCCGTTTTTGGCACGCTGATTGCTGCCGGTTATTGGATTCGCATCGCGAGCAACGTGGCGAATAACCAGGAACTGCCGCTGCCCGAATGGAACGATTTCGGCGGTGACTTCATGCGTGGCCTGCGCGCGGTCGTGGCGGTCTTGATCTGGGCGATCCCGCTGATCGTTTTTGCCGCCTGTGCCATCATTCCCGCGGCCGCCACCGGCGATTCGGCGGCCGGGGCACTTGCCACCCTGATCACCATTGGCGCATTGACCATTGCTTTCATTTTCTGGGTCGCGGTCGCTTTCATCTCGCCGGTCATCATCGGTCGGGTGTCGATGAGCGGTTCGATATCGGCAGCGTTTGAGTTCCGCGAGATCCTCATCGATGCTCGCGAGAACCTCGTGCCGCTCCTGATCACCGTGGCGGTCGCCTATGCGCTCGGTGTCGTTGCAAGTTTCGGCGTCATTCTCTGCCTCGTCGGCTACCTGTTCACCCAATTCCTCGCCTACATGATGGTGAGCCATCTCTACGGACAGATCTGGCGTCGTCTTCGCCTGACGCCGCGTCACGGCACCGATCTCAGCACGGGCACCATCAGCACCGATCTCGGCGTGTGACGCGACCGAACAGCGTGCATCAATCATAGTAGGTAGTTTGACACTACTCGACTCAAAGAGCTATAATGGAGGTGTCGAGAATCGCCGTACTGATTGAGCCGAGGGTCAATGCAATTCAAGGATTACTACGAAACATTGGGGGTGGCGCGCGACGCCGACGAGAAGGCTATTAAGTCTGCCTATCGAAAAAAGGCGCGCCAGCTGCATCCTGATGTGAACAGGACCGACGCCTCGGCTGAAGAACGCTTCAAAGAACTCAATGAAGCGTATGAGGTGCTGAAAGATCCCGAAAAGCGGAGCCGCTACGATCAGTTTGGCGCCGATTGGGAACGCTATCGTCAGGCCGAGCCGGGTGGTGCGAGCCAGTCGACCGGCGACTTCTCCGATTGGTTCTCAGGGAGCCGGGGGAACGGACGCGATTCGGGCGGCCAGCAGCAGGAGAGCGGCGGATTCTCCGATTTCTTCGACACGCTCTTCGGCGATACCTTTGGCAAGACGTCGAGCGGTCGAACATCATCGCGACGCCGGGCACGCCAGCAACCGCAACGCGGTCAGGATCACGAATATCCGCTCGAAATCAGCCTGCGCGAAGCCTACGCCGGAACGACGCGACGCTTCGATATTCAGATCCAGGAGCGCTGCGAAACGTGCCAGGGAACCGGACTCCAGGGAAATAACGTCTGCCCGGTCTGTGGCGGCGACGGCACGATCCGCCGTACCAAGACGATCGAGGTCAAGGTGCCGGCCGGCGTCCGCACCGGTTCCAAGGTTCGCGTCGCTGGTCAGGGTGCCCCGGGTCTCTACGGTGGG
The DNA here is from genome assembly GCA_937891245.1 of uncultured Thermomicrobiales bacterium. Taxonomy (GTDB): domain Bacteria; phylum Chloroflexota; class Chloroflexia; order Thermomicrobiales; family Thermomicrobiaceae; genus CALAGB01. The sequence goes on from CALAGB010000484.1 coordinate 4,408, forward strand.
CCGAACGGCGACATCTACCTCAACGTGACGATCAAGCCGGATGCGCGCTTCGAACTATCCGGCAACAACCTGCGCGTTGAAGCGTCGGTACCGCTCTACACCGCCATCCTTGGCGGCGAAGTCCGGGTGCCGACAATGGAGTCCCCGGTCGAGCTGCGCATCCCGCCGGGAACGCAGAACGGGCAGACATTCCGCCTGCGCGGCAAGGGGATGACGTCGGTCAATTCGAGTGAACGCGGCGATCTGCTCGTCAAGTTAAGTGTGCGCTTGCCGACCGATCTCTCGGAGCACGAACGGGCGCTCTTCGAGGAACTCCGAGAGTCGCGTACCGCCAAGGTCTAGCCATGCCGCACTCGGCGTTCAGCCGATCTCAGCGCGTCAAAATGCTATAGTTATCGACGGTCCACGGGCGAGACTCCCGTGGACCGTTGAGTGTGCTGAGGGGAGTTGAGCGTGGCGGTTACCATCATCATCGGCGGTCAATGGGGAGATGAAGCGAAGGGGAAAATTACCGACGCCATCGCCGAACACGCCGATATGGTGATACGCCCCAATGGCAGCACGAACGCCGGTCACACAGTTCAAATTGGAGACGACATCTTCAAGTTTCATCTTGTGCCGGCGGGTATTTTGCG
>CALAGB010000485.1 GCA_937891245.1 uncultured Thermomicrobiales bacterium
ACGAGATTACAAGGTGACTGGAGTTCAGACGTGTGCTCTTCCGATCTACGATCCGGGATAACAGTCGCACGTTCTCGCGCACCAGGTAGATCAGCTCAGCCGCCTCTGGAGGCAATAGGCTTACCTGTCGCATTGGAGTTTCACGGTTCATGCCGCATCCCTCTCTACCGTCTCGGCAAGCTCCCAGACAACCGGTTCGTGATAGCGATCGGCGAGCCTCCGGTCGAGCTGTGTGCGGAAGGCGCGGGCACGCTCAGGGTCGTAACAATCGGACACCTGCCGGGCAAAGGCGTCGAAGGCTGGCCGGTCATAGAACTGACCGACAAAGGCGGCGAACGTTTGGGCAAGCCGGGCAGGGCTCGTCAGCCGAGCAACAAGGTCCAGCTGTTCCTCCAGGGACAAGGCGTCAACGAGTCTTGTCACGCGTCACCTCCACCAGAACGACCGCGATGCCTTGGCTGGCACCGCGGTCGACCATGGATCCCAGCACGCGCTCACGCGGCTGGCGGCTCGGTCTCAGGATCGTTCGATACCGGCACGGGATTGCGGTAGACGGTCAACCGTCGGAGCCGTGGCGAGCTCGGGCTGAGCACCAGGACCACATCGCGCGTGCATCCACGTGCAATCGGAGATCGCACTGGGAGACGGAGACGCCAGACGAGTCGGCGGCCGGACCGCCGACCGGTCAGGAATAGCCGGGAGAATAGCCGGTCAGAAGGGAACGTCATCGTCGGACGGCGGCGAGTCCGCGGGTGCGGTCTCAGGTCGGCGATCAAGAAGGATCAATTCGTTCGCGACGACTTCGGCTGTCCAGCGCGGATGACCGTCTCGACCTTCCCAACTGCGATAGGTGAGGCGCCCTGCGATGAACACCAGCCGGCCCTTGGAGAGATACTCACCGGCGAACTCCGCCAACTTCTCCCAGCAGACGATGGTATGCCAGTCGGTCTGCGGTTCGGTCTCGGGTTGCCCGCGACGGTTCGTTGCGAGCCGGAAAGTCGTGACGGCCTTGCCTCCCGGCGTGTAACGCATTTCGGGGTCTAGCCCGAGGCGGCCGATCAGCTCAACGCGGTTCAGGTCAAACGGCATCGGTGTACCTCCTGGAGATTTAGGCTGCCAACGCGGACAGTCTTTCCGCTTCGGCGACGGCGCGGGCAAAACGTTTCCGGCCGTCCGGCATGCGTGCAAGGTCGGCGACGTCCTTGACGCCGGGCAAGGTGACAGGTCGGACCCGGTCGCCCAAAACAGGAATCAGTGCTCGTGTGGCTGCTTGGCCAGCGTGATCGTTGTCGAGAACGAGGTAGATACGCGTGAATCGATCGAGCACTCGGAGAAGACCGGTACGCGCGTGAATTCCACTGAGCGCGAGCGTGGGGTAGTTCCAGACTCGCAGCGTCAGCCAGTCGAAGACACCTTCACAGACCCACACACTTCTCGTATCGGTGAGCGCGCCCAGCCCAAGTAGCGGCTTGCGGCCGGGAAGAGCGAGATACTTGGGAGCGTTGGGAGATGAGTCGAGAGCCCGACCAATGAGCCAGATCGGCTGGCCGGCGCGGAGCTCCGGTACGACAACTCGTCCGGCCAGGAAGTCCCGACCGTCGCGGCGGAGAAGACCCATGCCGATCGCTGTTGCGATCGGCAACCCTCTCCAGTGGAGGTACGTGACGAGGTCATTGCCTGCGGCAAAACCAACCCGACACTCCGCGAGAGTTGAACGATCGACACCTCGAGCGTCTAAGTACGCGAGCGCGTCGGGCTCGCTCAGCAGCCGGTTGTGGTACAGGTCGACGGCACCAGAGAGGCAGGCACGCTGAGCGGGTCCGAGAGCACGCTGCCGGTGTTGAACGATCTGCGTTTTGACAGCAGTCGAGACCGTCCGACGAGCGTTGGACGTCTCACCAGAAGTGAGCCGGTCTACGGCGTCCCGGAAAGAGAGCCCTTCGAGGCGCTCGACGAAGCTGATGACATCGCCACCAACGCCGCAGCGAAAGCAGAACCAGCTCTGCGTCTCGGGATAGACGACGAGGTTGGGACGTCCGCCATCTGGATGAAATGGACAGCGTCCGACGAGCGTGCGGCCACAAGAGAGCAATGCAATGCCGTACCCGGCGATGATCCCGGCGATGGGGTAATCGCGTCTCAGTCGCTCGGTATCGATCAGTCTCGTCATGCAGCGACCTGAGTTACGTTGTTTGACCTCAAGCCGCGCAGAAAGCGGGATGGATACCTCATCTCTCGCCGTGCGCCGACTTGACGAGTTCGGCAATGGCTCAGGTACAGGCGCTCTTGCGCCCGTGTGACCGCCACGTAGAGCAGCCGCAGCTCCTCGTCGAGACCGCACGCAGATCGACGTTCGGCCTCCAGCGCCCGGCGATGGGGGAGCAAGCCTTCCTCGATGCCAACCACGAAGACCACGCGCCACTCGCCGCCTTTGGCTCCGTGGATCGTGGTCAGCAGAACTGCGGGCGGCCCCTGGTCGCTGATGGCGAGATCGACAGAAGGATGGAGACAAATGCCGCGCTGTGCTCGGTACGGCAGCCCTCGGGCTCGGAACTCCGACGCGAGCGGCGTGGCTTGGTGATTCGTGCGAAAGAGGACCGCGACGTGAGCGAGCTCCCCGACGACTCCCGCGTTAAGAAGACGGCCGATCTCGGATGCGACGAACGCCGCCTCGGCCCGCTCGTCGGCGAGCGCCCGGAGGGAAACGGGCGGGCCATCGGAGTTTGTGGTCCAGAGCGGCGGCCGGAAGGCGAGCCGCACGCCAAGGACGTTGGCGACGTCAACGATCTGACCAGTGGAACGATAGTTCTGGGTCAGATCGATCCGTTGAGCGTCAGGGAAGTCCTGCGCAAAGTCGAGCAGGAAGCGCACATCGGCACCACGCCAGCCGAACACCGCCTGGCAGGGGTCACCAACCACGGCCAGATTGCGATGCCGCGCGGCGAGTTGCCGTAGCAATTCGTACTGCGGAGCGCAAACATCCTGAAACTCGTCACAGACGACGCAGCTGTAGCTGTCCTGGAGGAGACGGAGGATGTCTGGTCGTGCCGTGAAGAGTCGGAGCGGCATGACGAGCATGCCCGGAAAGTCAATGGCACGGCGACGCAACAAGCACTGTTCGTAGGCCGTGGCCAGTTCTCGGATCTGAGTCGATACAGACGGATCGTCTGATCTGAGACGAGCGCACGCCACCTTCTCGACGAGCTCGCTCGTTGAACGACCCCACACGTTCAACCGTAGTCGCTGTGTCGCCTCACGGAGGAGGACCCGAGCATCATCGGCGTCATAGACCGCGAGAGGTCCTGGTTCAAAACCAAGTCCCTCGCTCCAACGACGAACGATGCGCAGGCCGAAGGCGTGGAAGGTTGACACGGTGACCTCCTGCGCTGCGTCACCAAGCAGGTGCTCCAGACGAGTGCGGAGGTCACGTGAGGCTCGGGCAGCGAACGTCAGGGCCAGGACGCTGGCTGGCGCGACCCGGCGCGCGACGATGACGTACGCGATTCGCGCGGCGAGGACCGTCGTTTTGCCCGAGCCTGGCCCGGCGACGATCAGCAGCGGGCCATCTTCTGCCAGCACAGCCTGTCGCTGGGCCAGGCTCAGTCGGTCAAGATCCAGCAGGCGTGATCGCGGGATCATGGCTAGAACCAGTCGATGCTCATGGCATTAGCGGAGAGGGCGAGCTCGTCGGACGACGGTGTCAACCACAGCGCTTCCTGGTGTCCAGGTCGGCCCCATACCAAGGGAGCTGACCACGACGTACGCGCCAGATGAACCGCTCGGGGCGATCACGACGCCGCGACCTGGGTCCGGCGCATAGCGTAGCGCACCCGTGAACCCACGCATGCGACAGAGCCTGGCGCAAGCTCGCGCCCACTCTCCAAAGACTTGCCGGGCGAGCGGCTCGGGCAATCCCTCGAGATCAACCGTTTCCAGCCGAGTTACCGCCGCGCCTGGATCACGTCGTGCGACGCGCCGAACCTCCCAAAGTACGTCCTCAATCGCGCTTGCCTTGACATTCCGTGTGTAACGCGCAATCATCTGTTCGAGCAAAGCCACATCAGAGTTGTTGGGATATTCCTTGACCAGAGGGCCCAAGAACTCAGTAGCTTGCTCAATCTGCCCCGCCTCCAGCGCCGTGCGCGCCTCGGCGAGGGCTGACGCGAGCCGCTGAGAGCGTTCTGCTTCGGCGGCTCGCGTTTGTTCCTCCGCTTGTTGCCGTGCCCGTTGTTCCAGCGCTCGCGCAAGGCAAGGATCGCTCGCAAGCCATTCACGTTCTTTCCGATGTTCGATTGTGCGCTGCTCGGCTCCGCGTTCGACTCGAGCAGCAGTCACGACCACTCGGGTGGCAGCAGACTGATCCTCGTCCGTCAACGAACGCGCCGCGAGCTGCTCAGCGCGTAGCCGTGTCTCGCGGGCCCGGCGACAGATGTCTTCCGCCTCGCATAGCTGCCTAACCACAGCGTCGTACCGCTCCAGGTCACGCAGAGCACGCACTCGTACGGATTCCACATGTCGCGCGATGGCGGATAACGCGGCGGTCGCAGCCTCCAGTTCTATGATGAGTGAGCCGAGATCCGGCGTTTCCTCGGACACATCAACCGACATTACGAGCCCGTTTGTCTCGGGATCGGCGATAACCATCGGTTCCTCACCCCCGAGCACGTCGGCAAGTTCAGCGAAGCTCTTGATCACGGTTTTCTGCGCCATAACTCAACCTCCGTTTCATGCAGCCCGACCAGTGAGATTCGCGCTGCCAAATTGAAATTCCCAATCGTTCGGACGAGGTTCGGCTTGTGGTCCGTTGACTTTTGGTGTTGTGGTGAGCAGGTCGATCGGCACCGAAATAACGGGTCCCTCGGCTTGGTGGGCCGCCAATGCGATCCATTCTTCAGCGAACACGGCGAGAATCGAGTCGCTGTCGAGGTACCGGCCATCGACCGTCATCGCGAGGCGGAAGAGGAGGCGGCATGAGCCGTCAGATCGCTGGCGGACCTGATAGCAACCAGCCAATGGTCGCTCGGAACCGAGATACTGCTGGACGATGACGCTCACCTCGACCGGTGATCTGAGGGGTGACGTCCGTTCCAATTGTCGCGCTGCGCTCTTGATCTCCCGTTGCATGGTTCGGCGCCGATGTCGCTGTGCCGTCAGCACGGCCACTGCGATCGTCGGTGACCAGCGAGGGAGTGCGTTGCGTAGGCGCCGCATGAGCGATATCGCGCGGATGCCTATAGCGCGAACATTCGCATATTGGCATCTCCGCCAGAGATCGGTGGTCTCCATTACTTCTCCTTTCCTAGCGGGATGGTTGGTTTGGCTGCAGTAGGGCGTGCTGCTGAAGGCTCGATGGGTCGTGGAGTTGAACAACGACAGTGATACCGGCGGTGCGCGAATCATGGCAATTCCTCCGTTGAACAAGACATAAATCAGGTCGTGAGAACGAAGACCACCAACGGATACGAAGGGGGGGCTCGCGCGGGACTGCGATGGAACCGAAGTGGTGGCTAGCGGTCGTCGCCAGCGGAAATTGGCATGGACGCCTATGCATGGGGCACTGCAAGGTTCACAAAAGCTCGGGGACGGAGATCATCGATCCGCCGATAGGAGGCAATGCGGTTAGAATCGCGCTCGATCCCGTTGCATCAGCACCCGTCAGGCCGGGAGCCATCCCACGTGGACCGACCTTGAGGGAGCGGACTTCTCCGACAGGGGAGCGTACCCGTTAGGTCATGGCGTCTTTCTGCCGCGCTCGCAGACTGATTCAGGCAGCCGCGGCGCGGCCCTTCGTGTAAAGGTATCCCTGGGTCACATCGATCACGCGCGTCGAGAGCCCCTGCTCGGCGACCTGATTCGCTCCCTCGCTCGTCGTGAGGACAGTGGCGCCGGTCCCAACCATCACGCCATCGATCTGAATCACCTGGCCATTGGCCACGGTCAACTCGACCCGGCGCGCGGCGCGATCCACCACGATCACGTCGGCGTCCGCCCCGACGCCGAGATGTCCTTTCTCCGGCAGCGACAGGACGCGGGCCGGCAGTTCGCACGCCTTGTGGACGAACTGGCGCAGCGTCATGAAGCCAAAGTCGACCAGATCCAGCCCCTTTTCCAGGATGACGTTGCGCCAGGTTCCGCCGTCGCTGGTCAACGTGTCGACGATGAAGGTGCCATCGCCCTCAAACGCCAAACCACGATCGTTCAGTCGCGCGGTGGCGGTCATCTGCGCGCTGACGCGGCTGTTGACCGGGAAGCTCAGGCCCTGGCGCGTCGCGGCTTCCTCCCAACGCCGCAGCCCCTCCTCACCGGTGATTTGGGTGAGCCCTTCGCCGTCAGGCACATTCGCATGGCAGTAGCCGTCGAGAAACGCCTGCCGGATCCCGGCCCGCGTTTCCGGGTAGCCCCGCAGGCGCAAGCAGTTGCGAACGATCGCGTCGGTCGGGACGTCGTCCTGGCAGGTTCCCGAGCAGCCGTTGAAGGGAAACAGGTGCGACTCGGTCACCACCCAGGGGATG
>CALAGB010000486.1 GCA_937891245.1 uncultured Thermomicrobiales bacterium
CTCGAAGGTATTACCACTCTGGAAGACCCCGACGATCCGGAACGATCGTTCGCCGATATTGACCGAATCACCCACCCCGATCCCGAGCTCCGAAGCCGCACGAGAACCAAGAACGATCTCGTCAGTCGCGGTCCCGGCGAGCAGCACCCCCGCAAGCAGATTCGGCGGGTTCGCCGCCAATGCATCGGGGGCGATGCCGAGCATCGGGAAATAGGGATTCGAGCCAACCCGCGTGATATGGAACAGAATGCCGGTTGCCTGCTCCACCTGCGGAAGCTGGGCCAGCGCATCTCGGTCACCCTCGGGTATCGAGCTGAAACTCAGATCAGCGGTGCCCTTCTGGGCGACCATGAAGTCTGCCCCTCCCGCTTGAAGAATCTCGCTCGCGGACGATTTGACACTGCTGGTGATGACTCCAAGCGTGACGACGGTGGTAATCCCAATGCTGATGCCCAGCACGGTCAACCCGGTTCGTACCTTCTGCCGGAAAAGATTCTTCAGAATCATTAACACAAACGACATTCGCCGGACCTCTCAGCTGTCACCGCTGCCCTCTTCCCAGGCTATCCGATCCGGTGTCACGAAGGGATGACAGGGCGCCGAGAGGCGTCACAGTTTCGTGCCAGGTCGACGAGACGCGGCGGCCAACCCCTTGGGAGAGTCGTCGCCGTGCTGTGCTGGTGGATCAGTGATTCATTGAAATGGGGCGAAATGCGGTTAACACAAGAGCGCGTGACAAGCGTTCCAAACGACCTGTCGCGCGCTCTGTGTTCATTCGTCTACGCGTGGCTGGTAAGTACGGTGTTTACCAGGGGTGAACTTCGGTCCAGATGCCGAAGGCCATCAGGAAAAAGTTGCCGGCGATAAAGAGCATCCCCAGCAGGAAGAACAAGAACATCTGCTTACCATAAAAACCTGTTACATCCACGGTGAAGCACTCCCTTCATCAAAAACCGCTGCTGAGAGCATAGCATCGTTCTCGGCCGGAGGCCAACGGGGGTTTCGCGTTACCACTCGACGAGTTGCCAGACGCCGGGCTGCATCTCGCCCGACACGACGTTGATCTCGGCCAAGATCTCGACCGAGCGTTTGATATGCTCGATCGACTCCGCGCGCCGTCCAATGTTGTGCAAAAAATCCGCCAGATTGCTGTGGAGCGCAGCTTCGCGGTGGCGGTCGCCCTGAGCGGCGCAGATGTCGAGTGCTTCAGACGCATGTTGAAGCGCCTGTTCCACGTCGCCCTCTTCAAACGACACCAGTGCCAGATTGTTGAGCGCGGCGGCGCGAATCTCCGGGTTCTGCAGGCGCGCGCCCAATACGAGGCTCGCCTCGAAATGGTGCCGGGCCGGCGCACGATTATGGCGTGCGCGCGCCAGGATGCCGAGCTGGTTGTGGGCGCGCGCCAGCTCACGATCATCCGCCGCCTGCTCCGCGAAGGCCAACGCCCGCTGCCCCAGCGCCCAGCCGCGCTCGATGTCACCGGAGCGATGCACGGCGAGGCTCCAGTCACTCAGGAGCGACGCGATCGCTCGCGCGTCGACATCTGCGCCGGTCGATTTCAGCAGTTTTTCCGCCGTGGCGAAGTGTCGTCCGGCAAGCTGCCAGCGTCCCAGCCGCAGATCGACGTTTCCAAGTTTTTGCTCAAGACCGGCGGACGGAACGGACCTGAGCGCCGCAGCCGTCTCGTAGGCGGCAAACGCCTCGTCATAGCAGGCAGACAGCGTGTGGAGATCGCCGAGCGCTTCGTTGAGCGTTGAGCGGTTGGGGTGCCCGAGTGCGAGCGCAGACTGATAATGCGCCAGCGCTTCGGCATTGGCATAGAGTGACCGGGCCAGATCTCCGGCCAGCACGAACTGCTCGGCGGCCTCCGCCTCCCGTCCGGCCTGCAGTAGGTGGTTAGCAAGTAGCGCCGCGAGCCGGCGAGGATCCCTACGGTCGCGGGAGCGCAGCGCGTCGGCGATGCGGGCGTGCAAGAGGCGACGACGGGCGAGGCTCGTCTCCTCAGAGACGATCTTGCGCACCTTCTCGTGGCTGAAGTCGTAGTCGGCGGCAAACCCTTCGTCAACTGCCCGCGTTGCCACATCCACGATCAGACCACGCGCCAGCAGTGACTCCAGGCCAGACACCGTCTCATCTTCACTCCGGCCGCTCGCGTCGCGCAGGATCCCAAAATCGAAAGCGCGTCCGATGATCGCCGCCGTCGTGAGCAGTTGCCGTTCGGTCTCGGTCAACGCGCTGAGACGCACACGAACCAGATCACGAATGCCACGCGGCAACGGCCATTCAGCCGATATCGCATCCGGGGGGTTCTCCGCGCGGAGAAAGGCGAGATATTCGGCCAGAAAAAAGGGCAGGCCCTCGGTCTCGCGGTACAAGCGTTCGCTGAGCCCATCATCGCGCTCCCAGGCGCGATCAAGCAGAACAACGCCAGTGAGCACTCGTACCTCCGCCCGGCTGAGCCGGCCGAGCGACAGGTGCGTGCCGGAACCCAGGCGTTCGGACTCGGCCAGGAGTTGCGCGATCCGCTCCGCTGCGGGCAGGTCGTCGCGGCACCAGCCGAGCAGAACCAGCAGCGGCCGGCCGCGCAGACGCCGGACCAGGTAGCCAAGCAGATCGAGCGATGCCTGGTCGATCCACTGCAGATCATCGACGAACAGGATACCGGGCCGCGCTCCACCGATCATCGCCAGGATGACCTGCATCACCGCATCGAAGAATCGCGCCTGGGCGCCGGGGCCATCCAACGGCGAGGCGTCGAGCGCACCATCGATCACCGAACCAACCTGGGGGACGAGCCGGCTGATCTCGGCCAGCACCTGCCGCGGCAGACTCTCGGCAATGGCGGCAAATCCCTCTGCTTCGACGAGCCCGCGCAAACCTTCGACAAACGGACCGTAAGCAAGCTGCGTCTCGCCCTCGTAGCCACGCATAACGAGCGTTTGGACACCCTGGTCGCGCATCTGCCTGAGGAAGGCCTCGGCCAGATAGGTCTTGCCTACCCCGGCCTCACCCTCGATCACGATCAAACGCCCGTCCTGACCAACCTGATCGTATTCGGTCGCCAGGCGATCCATCTCGCGCGTGCGGCCGACGAGCACCGAGGCGCCTTGATCGGACGTCACGTCCGGTGTCCCATGAGATTGGCGCAGCGGCGTGCGCGCGTTCCGGTCGGCCCGTGGTGGTGGTGGTGGGTCGTGCCGCTGAATCCGCTGGTAGAGGGCAGTCGTTTCAGCGAGCGGCGCGACGCCGAGATCGTTCTCCAGAATGCGCACACAGGCCCGATACTGCCGTAGTGCCGCACCCTGCTCGCCGACCCAGGCGTAGAGCAACATCTGTCGCCGGTGGGCTTCCTCATTGAGGGTGTCGAGCATGAGCAAGCGCCGGTTGTAGCGAATCGCTGCGTCGAAATCGCCGGATTCCAACAGGCTGCCGACAAAGAACGTCAACCACTCGCTCAACTCACGGCGCAACGCCTCGGCGTGAAACGCTTGCCAGTCGTCGAAGGCGGGGCTGTCACGCAGCGAAAAGCCGGCCATGAAGTCGTCGCGGTAGAGCTCGATGGCCTGCGCCGCCTGCTCCAGCCATCCGTCCGGGTTTCCTCCCGGCAGCCGCGCTCGATCGCGGCAGGCGGCGAGCTGGGCGCGGAATTCGGCAACGTCGAGCCAGACGGAGCTATCTCGCCCTAATTCAACGTCGTCGCGAGAAGGAACGAGCCAGTCATCAACCAAGGCCGCTCGAAGGGTCGACAGCGTACGCCGCAACGCCCCGCGCGCACGATCGTCATCCGCCTCCGGCCAGAAGAAGGCCGCGAGCGCCTCACGCCGGTGCGGCACGCCGGTCATCGCCAGATAAGCGAGTAACGCAATTGCCTTGCGCGTATCGACCTCGATCGGTATCCCGTCACGCTCCACACGCACGGCGCCGAGGAGGGAAATCTTCAATTGAGCCACCGATGATCTCTTTCGCGCGCTGCCAGTGTACTCAAGATCACCGAAAGTTCAAAACGTATGACGAAGCGATCATCCGTAACGATTGCCGTAACGATCCTGAGACGGACCATCGATAACATCGACCGTAGCGGATCACCTTCCCCGACACCATGCGGGACTCACAACGGGAGGACACCATGCGCGTCGAAAACACACAGATGATCGCCCGGCCGATCGAAAACGTCTTCGCCTTCCTGGTCCTGCCGGAAAACAACGAGCTTTGGATGTCGGTCGTCATCGGCACCACACGGGCCGCAACCGGGCCAGTCACCCTTGGCGAGATGTACCAACACAGCGTCAAGTTTCTGGGTCGCACCGTCGACATCACGTTTGAGGTCATCGAACTGGAGTCGCCGACGCGTTTCTGCGTCCGCAACGTCAGTGGACCGATTGAGTTTCACGGCTGCTACACCCTCGAGTCGGTTGACGGCCAGACCCGGTTCACGCACACGCTTGAGGGTAACCCTGGACGCTTCTTCAGCTTCGGTCAAGCCGTGGTCGAGCGAGCGGCTCAACGCCAGTACGCAGCCGACCTGGAGACGCTGAACGACGTGCTAGCAGCGATCGCGATGAACCAGAGTCAGGATAGCGTTGTTGCCGATATCTGCTAGAATGCGAGCATCTTTGGCGACAATTGATACATTCCAACGCCATGTGCGGCGACCGGATCATTGGTCTGGGATCGTTCACAACGTTCACGTCGGGGGAGTGAGCACGTGAAGGGCAACGCGCATAACCACCAAGAGAAGGATCGGACCGGACATCAGCGAACAATCTGGCTCGCATTTTCCCTTTTTGCGCTCGGGATCGTGCCAGCCTTATCCGCGATCGTTCTCTTCTCGCTGGTCGAGCTGTCAAATGCGGCGTACAGCGCCGTCACGCTCTTGCTCTTTCCGACCGTTGGGGTACTCGTCGCATCGCGCCGTCCGGAAAATCTCCTTGGTTGGCTCTTGTTAGCGACCGGTATCGCCAGTTCGTTTACCGGACTGGGGCAGGCATATGTTCAATATGCCTCGGTTACGAGATCGCTCCCCGCGGAAACGTGGTTCCAATGGGTGTCGAACGTGCTGACGTTCCCAACCTATCTCACGATGTACACCTTCATCGTGTTGCTCTTCCCAGGTGGAAGGCTCCTCACTCGTCGCTGGCGACCGCTGGCCTGGCTCACCGCCGGTCTGATTGCCGCCGTTATTCTGTATGAGGCGATCGCGGTAGACGGGAGCACCGCGGATAATGGCGTGCACTTCCGCAATCCGACGTATGTCGCGGCCGTTGCCGATGTCCTGCATCCGCTCTACCCAATCGAGATTCTGGCGGCGCTCGTCGTGATCCTCGGCTCGCTCCTCTCGCTAGGCCTACGACTGCGTCGTTCGCGCGGAGTCGAGCGACAACAACTCAAATGGTTCGTCTACGTTGCCGCCGTTTCGGTCGTTGCGTTTATCCTCTCCGGCCTTTGCGCCAGCATCGATCCGACGAACAAGGGTGGTTTCATCGGTACCGTATTCTGGATGACCGCACTCTTCGGAATCGAGATGGGACTCCCAGCGGTCGTCGGCCTCGCCATCGTGCGCTACCGCCTCTATGAGATTGATCGCCTCATCAACCGCACACTGGTCTATTCAATCCTCACGGCCATTTTGGTGGGCGCCGACCTCCTGCTGATCCTCGGGCTTGAGCGGCTCTTCCAGCCGGTCGCCTCCGGCTCCGATCTGGTCGTCGCCGGTTCCACGCTGGCCGTCGCGGCCTTCGTCCAGCCACTTCGTCGACGCATCCAAACCACCGTCGATCGCCGCTTCTACCGGCATAAGTACGACGCGACGCGCACCCTCGAAGCTTTCAGCGCTCGGCTGCGGGATGAAATCGATCTGAGCGCACTCCTGGGCGAGTTCGACGCCGTCGTGCGGGACACGATGCAGCCCACGCACATGTCGGTGTGGTTACGCGGCTTCACCAGTGGACCGGAGGCACAACCAGAAAAGTGGGTGGGACGATGATTCGGACCATCACCACGTCCATTGGATTGAGCAAGCGCGCAACCGTGACCGTTTGGGGCGTGCCTGCTGCTCTCATCGTCGCGACCGCGTTTCTGATGGTCTTTGGCACCGGGCTCGATCTGATGAGTCTGAGCGTCCTTTCGATCTCAATCTCGATCCCGTTCGCGACCGTTGGTGCGATCATCGTTCGCCGCCAGCCGCGCCAGCTCGTGGGCTGGCTTTTGTGGGCAATCGGCAGCCTGAACGCGCTCGAACGGTTTCTCGAAAGCTCTGGGGACGTCATGCTGTTTGGGACGACGCTGGCCGGACGTGGCACGGCTCAGGCGATCGCGGAGCGCTTCTGGGTTCCATCGGCGTTTCTTCCGGTAACCCTGCTGCCGCTGCTCTTCCCGACCGGCCGGCAACTTTCGCATCGCTGGCGTTGGGTCGGCTGGCTCGCGGTGGCATCCATACTGATGATCGTTATCCCAACGTCAACCTACCTCTGGATTCACCGGCAAGAGTTCGTTCACAACCCCCAAATCCACATCCCGGCCGCGATTGATATGACGTTTCTCGTTGGCCTCATCGGTAGTCTCGTCGCCGGAATCGCGTCCTCTCTCTCCGTGATCGTGCGTATACGACGCTCGTCGGGGATCGAACGCCAGCAGATGAAGTGGTTCTTTGCCGGCGCCATCACGGCGTTCGCGGGCCTCCTCGGATTGATTCTTGCGCCGTGGCCCGACGATCTCAACAGCATCGCCATCACGGCGCTTCCGGTGACGATCGGCGTCGCCATCCTGCGCTATGACCTGTACGACATCGACCACCTCATTAATCGCACACTGGTCTACTCGATCCTCACCGCCGTTCTGGCAGGCGCGGATCTCGCGCTCGTCGTTGGGATCCAGCACCTCTTCCAGCCGGTTGCCTCGGGCTCCGATCTGGTGGTGGCCGGCTCGACGCTGGCCGTCGCCGCCTGCGTCCAGCCGCTGCGCTCGCGCATTCAGAACCTCGTCGACCGCCGCTTCTACCGCCACAAGTACGACGCGGCGCGCACCCTCGAGGCGTTCAGTGCGCGGCTTCGAGACGAGATCGACCTGGATGCGCTGCTGGCTGAACTTGGTGGGGTGGTTCAGGAAACGATGCAGCCGACCCATGTGTCATTGTGGCTGAGTCATGGAGAGGCAAACTGATGAGCGAGCGTCGGGCGCCGGCGTCGGTCATGGAGTCGCAGGCGGTTACGTTGCTGCGTGGGCGACAGCTCTTCCTGGCGCGCGCCGCCTTCTTGCTGGTGAGCGGCGCAGCCTGGGGCCTATTCCTCCTGGCGATGGCTCCGCGCTATCGTCAGCTTAACGACATCGCGCTCCAAAAGTCGACGCAGCTCGGCCCCGAGTACGACATCCTGAAGCCGTTCCTCGCTCAGGGGGGCTACGCGGCGATCGAGCTTTCGCTGGAGGCCGCTTTCGTCCTCTGCTTCGCGATGGTGGCCGGAGCGATCATCTGGAAGCGCTATTCCGATTGGCGCGCGCTCTTGTACGCCGCGACGCTCGCGACCTATGCGACGTCGGGACCACCCATCTTCGACGCTCTGGCGCGACACCCGGTTTTGCAGACGATCGCCAATTTGACGCAAGCCGTCGGGGTATTCTTGTCGCTCGCGGCATTGCTCACCTTTCCGGATGGGCGCTTCGTCCCGCGTTGGACGCGCTGGCTCGCCCTCGGCTGGGCGATGTACTGCGTGGGCTGGGGACTCGTTCCCGGCTGGGGGCTGAGCTTGATCGATCCACCCCACGCAACGTTCCCGGCATTCCTGATCTACATCATGATCGGGTTGTACGCAGGGCTGGCGGCGCAGGCGGTGCGCTACCGGCATGCGGAGCCATGGCAGCGCGCGCAGATGAAGTTCGTCGTTCTCGCGGTCTTCGGGGCCTGTTCCGGCTATGCCGCCATCTACCAATTTGGCCGGGTCCTGCCATCATCCGGCGATTACCGGACGCTTTACGATCTCTTCGCCCTCCCGTTCTTGTGGTTCACGGCCCTCCCGATTCCGATCGCGTTCACGATCGCGATCCTGCGCCACAAACTGTTCGACATGCAGGTGATCATCCACCGCACGCTGATCTACGCACCGCTGACCGCCGCGCTCTCCGGCGTCTACGCTGGTAGCGTCCTCCTGCTGGAAGGGCCGTTCGCGCCGTTTGCCGCTGATTCGGATCTGGCGGTCGCCGGCTCAACCCTCATGGTGGCGGCGCTCTTCCGACCGATCAGGGCCCGCATCCAGCGTGTCGTCGACCGCCGCTTCTACCGCCGCAAGTACGACGCGGCGCGCACGCTGGAGGCGTTTAGCGCTCGATTGCGGGATGAGATCGATCTGGATGCGCTGCTCGCTGAACTTGGTGGGGTCGTTCGGGAAACGATGCAACCGGAACATATGTCGTTGTGGCTGAACCAGGGGGAGGGGCGGTAGTGGGACAGCAACAGGCAAGACGGCTCGCGTGGGGTTTGTGGTCGTTCGGGTTCGTGCTCAACGTTGTGGGCGGCGCCTGGTACGCCGTGGGGGTCAAAGATGGCCTCACGCCGTTCGCCGTCATGATCATCCTCGTCTATCTCTCCTTCTTGACCGTCGGCGCCTTGATCATCGCGCATCTTCCCAGGCATCCGATCGGCTGGATCTTCTGCGTGATCGGCATCAACTTCGGGCTCAACAATCTGCTCAACGCGTATGCCGAGCGCGCCATCGAGAGTCCGGATGGCCTACCCGGTGGAGCGATCGCCGCCTGGTTTGGCTGGCTCTGGATCATCAATCTCTTCTTGCTCGGCACCTATCTGCTGCAGTTTTTCCCGACCGGCCGTCTCCCCTCGCCGCGCTGGCGTCCGCTCGCCTGGCTCACTGGGGTCGGTATCTTCATGACATGGTTTGCGGAATACTTCGCGCCCGGCCAACTGCCGGATTTCGATCGCGAAAACCCCTTCGGCATCACGGCAGCCAAGGATCTGCTGGCTATCGCGGATGTGGTTGGTCTTGCCCTGGTGGCGGTTTGCGCGCTGCTTTCCGTCGCGTCAGTAGTCGTGCGGTTTCGCCACGCACGTCAGGTCGAGCGGCAACAGATCAAGTGGTTTGTCTTCGCGGTTTCACTCCTGTTGCCCTATATGATCGTTGCCTCGCAGGTCGAATCGAGGCTGATGGACTACGGTTTCGCCATCGTTATCGCGCTGACACCGGCGAGCGTCGGCCTCGCCATTCTGCGCTATCGCCTCTATGATATTGATCGTCTCATCAATCGGACCCTGGTCTACTCGCTCCTCACCGCCATCCTGGCAGGTGCCGATTTGCTCCTCATCATCACCATCGAGCACCTCTTCAAACCAGTCGCCTCCGGCTCCGATCTGGTGGTGGCCGGCTCAACGCTGGCTGTCGCCGCCTTCGTCCAGCCGCTTCGCTCGCGCATCCAGTCCACGGTCGATCGCCGCTTCTACCGGCACAAATACGATGCAACGCGCACGTTGGAGGAATTTAGCGCGCGTTTGCAGGATCAGATCGATCTCACGGCGTTGTCCACGGAGCTGCAAGCGACCGTGATGGACACGATGCAGCCGGCCCATGTGTCGTTGTGGCTGCGGGACGGATTGCCGAAAGGGCTGTCTCAATGAGCGCAATTATGGTGCGCATTGCCTGGGTCGCGTGCGCGCTTTCCCTCGTATTGACAGCGCTCTCTGTGGTATTGCTGGTGTTGAACCGATCACACCCGAATCCATTCCCGTTCAGTTACTGGCTGCCGAACACCGTTACGGCGTTGTTGTTCTCAACCGTCGGGACGTTGATCGCTTCTCGTCGTTCGGAAAACGTGATTGGCTGGATCTTCTGCGCCATGGGCTTCGGCGGGGCGATCGCCGCACTCGGAGGCCAGTACGCGGTTTATGCGCTCATGACGTCACCGAGAACGTTGCCGTTTGGTGCTGGTGCGGCCTGGGTGGCGTCGCTGGCGCTCAATGTCGTTTGGGATACAAGCTTCACCTTGCTGCTGCCCCTCTTCCCGACCGGACGAGTCTTGTCGAGACGATGGCTCCCGATGATTTGGATCGCGGCTGGCGTCATCATCGTCTCGACCATCGCCAACGCTATTTGCCCCGGGCCGCTCACGGATCCCTTTCAATTTGCCGTCAACCCGTTTGGAATCGGGAGACCAACGGTCGTCGCTGATATCGCACAAGCGCTCGTGGCTGTTCTCGGCCCGGTGCCGCTCCTGCTCGGGCTTATCTCGGTCGTTTCTCTGGTGCTTCGGTTCCGGCGGTCGCATGGTGTGGAGCGACAACAGATCAAGTGGTTCGTCTTCTCGGTCGCGACCTTTTTCCTCGTGTACGTTCCGATAATCAGCCTGCTTCCATCGGTTGTCGACTCCGGGCTCTGGAACGATATTGTGGACGCCTCGGTCATTGTCATCTTCCTCTGCACAGGCATTCCCGCCTCGGTCGGGATCGCGATCCTGCGCTACCGGCTCTACGAAATCGACCGCCTGATCAATCGCACGCTCGTCTACACGTCGCTCACCGCCAGTCTTGCACTCGTCTACCTTGGCTTGGTTATCGGGCTCGGTGGACTGATGCGAACGATCACCGATGCGTCCTCGAACTTCGTGGTCGTCGTCTCGACGCTGGCGGTGGCGGGTCTTTTCCAGCCATTGCGCGCGCGTATTCAGACCATCGTCGACCGCCGCTTCTACCGGCATAAATACGACGTAACGCGCACGCTCGAAGCGTTCAGTGCGCGGCTCCGGGATGAGATCGATCTGGACACGCTGACCGCCGCGCTGCGGGCGAGTGTGATGGACACCATGCAGCCAGAATCGGTGTCGCTGTGGTTGAGAAAGACAGCACGTCGTAGCGATCGCCGTAACGATTCGGTGACGATCGGGACGTAAAGTGGAGTCGGATTGGCGCGGGGCCAGTCGGGCCAAGAAAGAGAGTGATATGGTCGCACGTTTGCGCATACCACGACGGATCGGCTGGGGGCGCAGTCGGACAACGGCGCTGGAGCGGACGATGGTGACGGAGGCGACGCAGCGTCCGCTGGTGCCCACTCCGCCGGAGATCGACATCGCACCCAACGATCCGCTGCTCGCCTATTTCCAGAGCGCGGTCGGAGCGGTGGATATCGACAGTCTGGCGATCGACTCGCCGGCCCTCGAAGCCTTGCGCACGAATGGCGTCAGACTCGTCGTTCCTCTCGTCAGTCAGGGCGAGTTGATTGGGCTGCTCAACCTCGGGCCCCGGCTCTCGGAGCAGGAATACTCGTCCGACGATCAGCGCTTGCTGAACAACCTGGCAGCCCAGGCAGCGCCGGCCGTGCGCGTCGCGCAACTGGTCCAGGAGCAGCAAGCAGAAGCTCGCGAGCGCGAGCGTATTCAGCAGGAGTTGCGCGTTGCCCAACTCATCCAGCAGCAGTTCTTGCCGAAAGAGTTGCCCACGCTCCCCGGCTGGCAACTCTCGGCGCATTACCAGCCGGCGCGCGCGGTCGGCGGCGACTTCTATGACGTTTTCGAACTGCCCGACGGCAAAGTTGGTATCGTCGCCGGTGATGTGACCGACAAGGGCGTCCCCGCCGCGCTCGTCATGGCCTCGACGCGAAGCCTGCTGCGCGCGGATGCGCCGCGTCTTGTCTCACCCTCGAAGGTACTTGCGCGCGTCAATGACCTGCTCCTGCCGTCGATCCCAGCGCGCATGTTCGTCACCTGCGTCTACGCGGTGCTCGATCCGATCACCGGTTCGATGCGCTACGCCAATGCCGGTCACAATCTGCCCTACCTGCGTACTGATGACGGTGTCGAAGAGCTACACGCCACCGGTATGCCGCTGGGGCTCATGCCCGATATGACCTATGAGGAGCACGAAACGACGCTCCTGCCGGGGCAGAGCCTGCTGCTGTACAGCGATGGGCTCATCGAAGCACACAACGCGCTCGGGGAGATGTTCGGCTTCCCACGACTCAAGGAGCTGATGCGGCGGCCGCTGTCGAGCCACGATCTGATCGACTTCCTGATGACCGATCTCGACCGCTTCACCGGCCCGACGGTGGAACAGGAGGACGATATCACCCTGGTCGCGCTGCACTGGTCCGCCCGGCAACCAATCAATCTCACCCAACCGATGGGCGAGCTGGGGGCCGAATCCGCCGACCAGGCGGAGCCACACATTCTGGCCGACTTCACCATTCGGAGTGAGCCGGGCAACGAACGCATCGTGATGGATAAGGTGACCGAATCGATTGCTGCGCTCAACCTTGCAAAGGATGTCGTGGATCGACTCAAAACCGCGGTCTCGGAGGCGACGATGAACGCCATCGAACATGGCAACAAGAACCGGCCGGACCTGCCGGTCGAGGTTCGAGTCGTCATTCGCGAATCAAAGCTCTCGGTCGAGATTACCGATCAGGGTGAGGACAACGAGGTCCATGCCAAGGAAGCACCCGATCTTGATCTGAAGCTCGCCGGGCTTCAGAGTCCCCGAGGCTGGGGGCTCTTCCTCATCAAGAACATGGTGGATGAGATGCATCAGAGTCGGGATGAAACCGGCCATACACTGGAACTGATCGTCTATCTGAAAGGACTCTCGGATGCCAACCCAGCTGTTTGACGTACGCCTGCGCCAGACTCAGACGTTGGCCATCATGGATCTCTCGGGCCAGGTCAGCCGCGAGTCCGACGAGGCCCTGAACCGCGCCTACGACGACGCCATCGACGGTGGAGCGGAGCGCGTGCTGCTCAATTTCTCGCAGGTCGACTATATCAACAGCACCGGCATCGCGGTCATCGTCGGATTACTCGCCCGCGCGCGTGCCGATGGCCGCCCGCTCGCGGTCTGTGGCCTCACGAGCCACTATCGCACGATCTTCGAGATCACGCGGCTCGCCGACTTCATGCAGGTCTTTCCCGACGAAGAGAGCGCGCTGGCGAACGCGGGCGAACCGGTCGGTTGATCTCCGACATCTGTTCTGGAGCGGATTAGGGGGGACGGACATGTCACAGTCACAGAGCGCACTCACCATGGATGTTCGACCGTTGAACGACCAGACAAGCGTCATCGAAGTCCACGGCTCGATCACCGCCACGAGCGAAGGTGCGCTGATGGATGCCTACAACGAGGCGAACCGGGGCGGCACGCGGGCGATCGTCCTCAACTTCAGCGATCTGGAGTATCTCAACAGTAGCGGGATCGGTCTGCTCGTCACGCTGCTCGTCCGCGCCAATCGCCAGAAACAACGGCTGATCGCCTGGGGGCTAAGCGAGCACTACCGGCACATCTTCGAACTGACGCGGCTCGACGACGCGATCGGCATCGTCGACAGCGAGGCAGATGCCCTCGCGCTGGCAGACATGGACTGACGTCGGCTCCTGATCGAGCCAATTGACGATGGGTGGAGACGATGAGTTCAACGAAGAATGACGCACAGCACGACAACGCGGCACGAACTCCGTCGGACGCTGGCAATTGGGCGAGCAGCACCGGACGGCTGAACGTCGCGAGGACTCCGACCGGCGCGCTCAACATTAATGTCAACGGCAGACTGCTGATGAGCCCGATCCAGGGCTTCGGCAAGATGTGGCAGAAGACCTATCGCGCCCGGTTGAGCGGGGCTCAAACGACGCCGGCCGGCGTTATTCAGGAATGGAAAGCCAACTTCCCGCGCTTCTGGCCGGCCGGAAACCGCTTCTACGGCCCGATCACCGGCATCGCTCCCGGTGAGGTCGGACTGATCGATCTGGCGCTCCCCGGCAAGGCGAAGCTGTCGACCGGCGTGCTCGTCCTCTACGCCGACGATGAATCGTTCACGTTGATGACGCCACAGGGCCACATCTTCGCTGGCTGGATCACCTTCAGAGCGTTCGACGATGCCGGTGTGACCGTTGCCGAGGCGCAGGTGCTCATGCGCGCCAACGACCCGATCTATGAACTCGCCCTCTTCTTGGGTGGGAACGCCCAGGAAGACCGCTTCTGGCAACACACACTCACGCAACTTGCGGCACACTTCGGGGTGACGGCGAGCGTCGAGACGCGAACTGTCTGCATCGACAACGGACGACAATGGCGTAGGGCCGGGAACATTTGGCACAACGCGAGCATTCGTACCACGATCTACATGACCACTTTGCCGCCCCGTGCGGTGTTTCGCTCGGTGCGGAACGTCGCCACGAAGCGGCGGTGAGCCCGCGCGGGCCGCTCGCGCCGACCGCGATGGACAACTCGTGACAGCTCGAGATTACGATGCGGTGGTGGTCGGGTCCGGCCCCAACGGACTCGCCGCCGCCGTCAATCTGGCACGCACCGGCCGTTCCGTCATGGTGGTGGAGGCGGCGTCCACACCGGGCGGCGGCACGCGTACCGCCGAGCTGACACTGCCCGGCTTCAGGCACGACGTCTGTTCCGCCGTTCATCCGCTGGGGATCGGTTCACCCTTCTTCCGTCGGCTGCCACTTGAGCAGCATGGTCTGCGCTGGATCCAACCACCGCTGGCGCTGGCGCACCCATTTGACGACGGCACTGCCGCGGTCCTCGATCGCTCGCTTGAGGCGACCGCCAGCGCTCTTGGACCAGATGTCGACGCGTATCAGGCACTCATGCGGCCCTATCTCGAAGATGCCGAAAACCTCTTGCGTGGCGCGCTTGGCCCGCTCAGGGTACCGCGTCATCCGCTGCTAATGGCGCGACTCGGGCTGGTGGCGCCCCAATCAGCCCTTGGCTTTGCCAAACGGCACTTCCAGGGTGAACGTGCCCGCGCCATCTTCGGCGGCATGTCCGCCCACTCGATGTTGCCGCTCGAATCGCCGGGGAGCGCCGTGTTCGGGCTTATGCTGGCGCTGCTCGCGCACGCCGCCGGTTGGCCGGTCGCCGCTGGTGGCTCGCAGCGCATCGCGGACGCGCTCGGCTCGCTACTATGTTCACTCGGCGGCGAGATCACGACGAGCTGCCCGGTAGCTTCACTCGACGATCTCCCCTCCAGCGACGCCGTCATCTTCGATCTGACGCCGCGACAAATCCTGGCGATCGCCGGGGATCGGTTTCCCGCTGCCTATCGCCGCCAGCTCGAGCATTTCCGGTATGGTCCGGGCGTCTTCAAGCTCGATCTGGCGCTCGACGGCCCGGTTCCCTGGCGGGCCGAAGCCTGCCGTTCCGCCGGCACGGTCCACCTCGGCGGCACACTGAGCGAAATAGCGTTCGCGGAACGCGAAGTGGCGCAAGGACGACATCCAGAGCGGCCGTTCGTCCTGGTGGCGCAGCAGAGTCTATTCGATCCGAGTCGCGCGCCGGCTGGTAAGCACACCCTCTGGGCGTACTGCCACGTGCCGAACGGCTCGACGGTCGACATGACCGAGCAGATTGAAGCTCAAATCGAACGCTTCGCGCCGGGCTTTCACAAACGCATTCTGGCGCGGCACGTGATGTCACCGAAATCGCTTCAGGACTACAACGCCAATTACGTTGGCGGCGACATCAATGGCGGCCTGCAAGATCTCCGGCAACTGTTCACTCGTCCTGCCGTGCGCATCAACCCTTACACGACACCGGACAGCAGGCTATTCATCGGATCATCTTCCACGCCTCCGGGCGGCGGCGTCCACGGCATGTGCGGCTACTACGCCTCGCAGACCGTTCTGCGCCGCCTACAGTAACGATTCTCGCGCGACTGGACGAAGCAGTTCCCCACGGGCAATCATCTGTCTGGCACAAATGACGTGGCCAACCGACAGGGAACGGATCAGGCGATTGGGCAACGGTCGCAGGCTGACCGCACTCTTGTGCAGAATCTCCAACGAGGTCGAACCAGCTGACTTCCGCACGCTCTCCGCCGTCCGGCCGGAGCAGGCAGACCACAGCCGAGTTCGCCGTCTTCTCGTGCGCGAATTCTCGATTACCGAGGGCGTCGTCCTGCTGATGGCGTCGATCGTCTTCTCGGCCCTACTCGGCTCGGTCCGCCAGGTGCTGCTCAACGCGCAGTTCGGCACCGGTATGGCGGCAAACGCCTACTATGCCGCGTTTCGGCTGCCGGATGGTCTCTTCGCGCTGATCGCCGGTGGCGCGCTCTCCAGTGCGATGATCCCGATTCTCCTCAGCACCGAGCGCGAGGACGGGCCGGCCGATTGGGCACGGCTCGTCAACCTCGTCTTCACGTCGCTCATGGTCGTGCTGATCGTGATCGTTGCCCTGGGCGAAATCTTCGCGCCCGCCTTCGTCCATCATCTGCTGGCACCAGGGTTCGATGCCGAGACAAGCCGCCTCACGATCCGTCTGACCCGCATCATGCTGCTGCAACCGCTCATCCTGGCGGCCGGCAGCGTGGCGGCGGCGGTGCTCAATAGCCGCAATCAGTTCCTGCTTACCGCGATCTCATACGCCAGCCACAACGTTTGCATCATCCTCGGCATTGCCGCCACCTGGATTGCACCCGGTCTCGGTATCTACGGCCCGACCTTTGGCCTGCTGGCTGGCGCCGCGTTGCAGGTGATCATCCTGCTGCCCGGCATCCACGACAACGGGCTGCATTTCGGCATCGACTGGGATCCGGCGAGCGAACGCCTGCGCCAGGTGGTGCGGCTGCTCATCCCCAATGGGCTCTCGGTCGGCGTCGGATACACCGGCTTCATCGTCGATACCGCCTTCGCCTCCAAAGTGCCGAACAGCGCCGCCTTGCCGGCCATTCAGAATGCCTGGCTGCTGGTCGCGCTGCCGATCGCCTTCCTCGGCTCCGGCATCGGTCAGGCGGTTTTCCCGCGCCTGGCGGCGCACGCGGCGGCTGGTCGCTGGCGCACGATGCACCGCACGCTGTTAAGCGCGCTGGCCATCGTCATCATCCTCGCCGTTCCGGCGCTGCTCGGCCTCGCCGTTCTCGGACGCTTCCTCATCCACATCCTCTTCGAGCATGGAAAGTTCGACGCCAGCGCGGGATCGCTCACCTACCGTGTGCTCCTCGTCTACGTCCTGGCGCTTCCCGCCGCCGTCGCCACTGAAATCCTGACGCGCGGCCTGATCGCGCTGCGCGACACCCGTACACCGCTGCTGACCAACAGCCTTCAGCTCATCCTGCGAGCCGCGCTCATCGCCATCCTTCTCGACCGCCTCGACGTCGTCGCCATCCCCCTCGCCTTCGCCCTCAGCGCCACGCTGGAGACGCTGCTGCTGGCGGCGATCTTGTTGCCAAGGATCGGAGGACGAGTCAGGCTGGGAAGGGATGACACGGTGTAGATCGCCGAGAGTTTAGGCACTATCAAAGCTCAATCACGCAGCGATTCGCCGGTTAGCCAGCAATTCCGGAATCGTCCATGTCGGATCAGGCATCAACGCTCCCATCCGTCCGAGTAACGCGAGGTGCAGCTACGGACGTCAGCGATGGATTTCCGGAAAGGCCGTGGCACCCGAGCGGGCCGCCGGTATCGATCCTTCTATCTACGATTCAGGTGTGGCTGATGAAGACGAGAGAGTTGATCGGATATCGTCGAGTCACGTGCTCAGGCGCCGATTGCACCGTCGCTCGTTCACATTGCCCGAGCCCATGCGCCAGATTACCGGATTAACTCCTTAACCTTCATAAGCGGTATCGATGTGGTCGGTGGAGGATTCGACGGGCTCAAGTGGGACCGCAACTTCGACACGCGTACCCGTGCCGGGAGCCGATACGATCTTGACCGTACCATCGAGCAACCGCGCCCGTTCCTGCATCCCCAGAAGGCCAAGCTTTCCGCTTCGCACTGGCGAGGGAATATGCTGATCTATCTCCATCCCGCGGCCATCGTCTTCGACGACGAGCACGAGCCGGCTGTCCTCCCGTGTAAGCCGAAGAGAAACTGTTGAAGCATGCGCGTGGCGCTCGACATTGTGGATCGCTTCCTGCGCCATTCGGAAGACGCCCAGCTCGATGTCGGGCGCGAGCCGGCCGATGCTTCCACTCAACACGAGATCGCCACGTACCCCGGTGCGGTCTTCTAGATCGGTAACCAGCCAGCGGATGGCCGGAACGAGGCCAAGATCGTCAAGAATCGACGGCCGCAGATCCCGACTGAAGCGCCGCAGCTCATCGGCAATCGACTCGGCCGATACTCGCGTATCGCTCAGTAACTGCTGGAGCGCCGCAGGTAGTTGATCGCCTGCGTTCAGCTCGATAACATCGAGTTGCCGGCAGAGAAGAACGACCGCCTGAAGACTACTGTCGTGAAGTTCACGGGCGATGCGGCGGCGCTCTTCCTCCTGCGCCTGCACGATGCGACGAGCGTAGGTCTCGAGTCCCAACTGCCGGGCGCGACGCTCGGTCACATCGCGCAACAGCACTTGGATAACGGACGTCTCGGTGCTGCTCGCCACGATCCCACAGACCGGCTCGACCCAGACTTTGCGTCCGGTCGCAGTCTCGAGCGAAATGTCGCGGCTGAACACCTCGCCGCTCCGCGCGATCTCGATGAGTTGTACGGCGTTCTCCTGGCCTACTAACTCGGCAAGCTGCACATCGCGCGTGGCATCAACCTGTCGATCAAACAACTCACCTGCCGCGGCATTCGCTTCCAGCACGTCACCCACCTGGTTAACAACGAGAATGGCCTCACCAGCGGTCTCGAATAGGCCACGATATCTCGCCTCGGAAACTCTTCGCGCCCGTCCTTCGATCTCCGCCTCTCGCCGTGCCTCCACCTCACGATCGACCCTGCTGGCAATGACGACCGCCAGCGCAATGATCGTGAGGTGCTGGACCAATTCGGCAATGCGATTGAGGCCATGGTGAAAGAAGATGATGCTTGGCAGCGCCAATATCGCCGTCCAGATCGCAGTCGGGATGGCGCCCTCACGTCCGAAGTTAAGGCTGGCGTAGATGACCGGGACGAAGAAGATCGCATACATCGCGACCACGAAGAGGTCTGGAGAATTGACGCCGCGATAAGCCTCCAGAGCGTCAAAGGTCAGATGAATAGCGGTGGCGATGATGACCAACCCTTGGATCGCCCAGAAACGTCGATCGCGGAGTCGCTCACGAAAGCGTGACATCTCCTCTCGGAGTCGGCTGTCGGAATTCCGACGCGTGCTTCCCGACATCGGTGGGGCGCTCGGTGTGGCATGCATGTCGTGATCCTTCCGAGGACGACGACGATTGAAACTCGATCAGCCCAACGTAAACCAGTGGTGCGCCGCGCCGTAGACGACGGCCTCAGTGCGAGATGTGACATCGAGCTTGGTGAGAATATGACTCAGATGCCCCTCAACGGTGCGTACGCTGATCGAGAGCTCGCGGGCGATGTCTTTGTTGTGAAGTCCCTTCGCCGCCAGGCGCAAGATCCCCATCTCGCGCGGGGAGAGAACCGGATCGGTGCCGTCGTCGGCGCGGTGCATCGAGCGGCGCAGCTTCGCGGCGACTGCCGGGTGCAGGATCACCTGTCCCTCCTGCACTGCGTGGATCGTATCTATGACGTCCTTGCCCCGTACCGTCTTGAGGAGATAAGCCGATGCCCCAACATCCATTGCCGCGAAAACGTAGTCCTCGTCATCGTAGGCGCTCAACACCACTATCCTGGCATTCGGAACGAGCTCGCGGATCTGCCTGGCCGCCTCGACGCCGGTAATGTCCGGCAGCGCAAGATCGAGCAGCACAACATCCGGACGCAGCCGCGCCGCAAGCTGTACAGCCTCGGCTCCAGTACCGGCCTCGCCGACCACCCTGAGCGTATTGTCCTGTTCAAGGAGCTGTCGTGAGCCCTCTCGAACCACGACATGATCGTCCACGATCAGCACGCGAATCTCGCTCACCGTTGCTTGCTCTCCTCTACACGTGCTGAGTCTACGAGCATCCAAGCATGCCGCCATTTACGCATAAATCCCGTGTCAAGAAACGCGTGTTTTCACTCGGGCAGCCCGCGTGTTCACACCGATGTACCAAAGGGCCGCCGGGAGGAAACTAGAACTAGAGGAACGGCGATTAGCAATTGACTGGACCGATGGCGAATCAAAGGAACTGGAAGGACAGAAACATGTTACGGTCATTTCGCATCACCCGCAGCAGCAAGTCGGTCATCGCACTCGCACTCACGGTGGTTGTGATGGGAGCGGTCATCGCCACCGGTGCCGGCGTGCTCGCCCGCGGTACCCCATCATCCTACACGCCACAGACGCGGTCTTACACGATTACCGCGGTTCCCGTTCTCGTTCACGAAATGCAGGGCACGCTCGACTACCTGCAGAAGGACTTCGCCCCAGGTGGTGTCCTCGACGGCAAAGAAGTCTATGGTTTCATGCCAAGCACGCTAACCGTCTACCAGGGCGATACCGTCAACCTGACGCTGGTTAATCCCGCCGATGATCCGCATACCTTGACCATTTCGGAATTCGGTGTGAACGCTCAAATGCCGGGCACATCGTCGACGACGACCAGCTTCGTCGCCAGCAAAGCCGGAATCTATACCTACGTTTGCGAAGAGGCGGAGCACTTCCCATACATGTATGGCCAACTGGTGGTCCTGCCCGATCCGGCAAGCGCGCAATAGACGAATACACTACGGTCTCGTGGGATGCGCCCGGCTCGTCCGGGCGCTCCTTGGTTTCCCTC
>CALAGB010000487.1 GCA_937891245.1 uncultured Thermomicrobiales bacterium
AGCGTGTACCAGGGTAATCGGCAGTAGTAGCCGAACCCCATGCTCAGCCCACGTTCATGCGCGAGCGCGGCGGCATAGTGCTGACGGCGGAAGAGCAAATAGGTCAAACCAAGAAGCCAGGTGCCCACGCCGGCCCGTTTTGTCCAGCGCCAACTCAGTGGAGCAAGGCAGGCTCCGGCGCCGAGCGTCAGCGTCGCGGCCGTTGCTTGGATTTCGCCGAGGTCGTTAAAGCGCAACCCATGCATCATCGTGTTTCTGAGCCAGCGTGCTCGCCGGTTCATGAAAACGTCGGCACTCGTCGCGTATTGCGTCTCCACTGGCGCGTCGATGTAGAGAATGTCGATGCCTGCGCCGCGAAGCTGGCGCGCGAGGTGATAGTCGGTGCCGGTGGGAACGTCGGCGTCGAAGGCACCGGATGCGAGCAGCGCTCGGCGGGTGATCGCCGTATTCGCGCCACTGATGCCTTCGCTGCGCGGCGTTCGATGGCGGTCAACTTCTCGATCGATGCTCCACTGATAGAGCACGAACGGGCGATCAAGCTCATCGTCGTAGGGACGATAACTCCCGGTCACGACCTCGGCCTCACCGGTAATGATCGGCTCCAGGAGCTGCCGGAACGTGTCCGCCGAGACGCGCGAATCACCATCCGTGAGATAGAGAATGTCTCCCCGCGCGTAACGCAGAAGGTTTCGCAGCGCGCGCTGTTTTCCTTCGCCCGGCTCCTGGCGCACGACGGTCAGGCGGTCTCCGGTGAACTGCGATGCAATTTCCCAGGTGCCGTCGTCGCCACCGGCCGAGACGAAGATCTCGAGCGGCGGATTGTCGATCTGCAGCAGTGACTCGATGCACCCGCCGATGCGGTCAGATTCATTCCAGGCCGGGACGAGTGCGCTCACCGTCACCGCGCGAGTCAGAACCGCCGTGTCGCGTCGGACGACCGTACCTTGGGCGGTCATAGGACCCGCACCACCGCTTCGGTTTGTCGCCGTGCGATTCTGCGGCGCGTATCGACGACCAACTCAGCGTTGTCAGAGATGAGGCCGTAGTCGATCGCATCATGATCAGTCAGGATGACGACACAGTCGGCGTCGGCGATCTCGGCCGCCGTCAGCGGAACGCTGTACAACGCCTCGTTCGCGATCGACACCTGCGCGACGTGCGGATCATGGAATCGAACGGCGGCCCCCACCTGAATCAGCTCTTCGAGAACTCTGAGCGCCGGTGACTCGCGTATGTCGGAGATGTTTGGCTTGTACGCCACACCGATCGCGAGAATCGACGAGCCGTTGAGGCTCTTCTGCTGCACGTTGAGCGCATCCGTAATCCGGCTCACGACATACGACGGCATGCTGTCGTTGATTTCGCCGGCTAACTCGATGAAACGCGTATGTACTCCGTATTCCCGCGCCTTCCACGTCAGATAAAACGGGTCGACCGGGATGCAATGACCGCCGACTCCAGGGCCGGGGCTGAATTTCATGAAGCCGAACGGCTTTGTGCCGGCGGCGTCGAGCACCTCCCAAACGTTCAGGTCCATCTTGTGGCAGAGCATCGTCAATTCGTTGACGAGTGCGATGTTCACGTTGCGGAAGATGTTCTCAAAGAGTTTCGCCATTTCAGCGATATGCGGTGAATTGACGGGCACGACTTGGTCCACGACCGAGCCATACAGCGCGACGGCTCGGTCGGTACAGGCTGTCGTCAAGCCGCCAACGATCTTCGGCGTGTTCCGAATGTTGAAGCCCGATGAGCTGGTTGCGCCCGGATCGACTCGTTCTGGCGAGAACGCGACCGAGAAATCAGTGCCCGCGGTCAGCCCGCTCGTTTCCAGAATCGGAACGAGCAGTTCGTTGGTCGTGCCAGGGTAAGTGGTGCTTTCCAGCACGATGAGCTGACCGGGTTGCAGTTCTCCCGCGATGACTTTCGCCGCGTGCTCTACCCAGCGCATATCCGGGATGCGTTGCTTGGTTAGCGGCGTGGGAACGCAGATGATAACTGCTGACGCGCTCCGCAGGTCGGCCGGTTCCGATGTAGCGAGCAAGCAACGCTGTTCGACGACTGCCGCCAGACGTTCGCTGGCGATGTCGTCGATGTAGCTGTAGCCGGCGTTGACCAGCGCCACGCGTTCTTGCGAGATCTCATAGCCGATAACGGTGTGACCGGCTTCGGCGAATGCTAGCGCGAGCGGGAGCCCGACGTAGCCGAGCCCGAGGATCGCAATCCGTTCGCCGTTCCCACGTGCTTCTCGCTGTTTCATATCAACTCAATCTCATCGTTCGAGACGACTCATCGATCGTCGCGATCCCGCGAGCGCTACTCGTCAGCTTTGAGGATTGGAGGTTGCCAGGTGATGGTTCGAGCAAGAGTGCCAGCGACCGGAACGACTTATCGCACCAGCCAACGACACCGAGATCGTCGGCGAAACGGTCGCGCCGGGAGACGAACGGCATGACTCGACCAAAGCCTTCGGCGGTCGCGATGTGTCCGTCGGGCCGTGCTCCGCATACGATCCACTCGATCGATGGATCGAGATCGATCTCGGCACCCTGTTGGTTGGACATGATGAATGCCCGCAGGATGTCGCCACTGCCGGCGATCCAACGCGGGTATCGATTGCGGCTGCCGTTGCCATAGATCACCTGCGGGAAGCCGCCATCCGCTTCGCGGCTGCGCTCAAGGAAGCGGGCCGCCGCGAGCATGGCGGCCCGTAACGACGGATCACCGGTTCGTTCATGCAATCGCAGCAGGGGTGGGATAACGCGCGCGATATAGTGCGGAAAGTACGCATCGATCAGACGGCCGCCGAAGCGATTCTGGGCGATGGCACCATAGAGCGGGTTGGTTACGTCGACGACCTGCATCTCGAGAATCTTGGCCGCGGTCGGCAGCGCGAACTGTTCAACTAGATCTTCGCGTGTCGTGAGCTCACTCAACAGCAGGACTGCTTCGATAAACGTCGCTGCCTTGTTCGGCACGAAGGTCGAGGTGTCCCGGCTGTCGCGGAGCGTTGACGACGGTCGATGCCAGAGCTGCTCGAACCAATACATTTCGAGGTTGCGACGCGCGGCGTACAAAAAGCGTTCGCCGGCGACCGAATCGCGTTCGCTCAATGCGCGTGCGAGGAGGAGCAAACCGACATCGGCCGCTGCTTCGTGCGGTGTGCCACCGGCCGAAGGGTTCAGCTCGAATGCGGAATTGCGAAAATGACCGGTGGCGAGTTGACCGGTTACAAGGTCGTTGCCAGCCCGTATCGCCTTGTCGAGCCAGACCTGCTCGCCCGTTGATTTCCAGAGCGTCAAGTAGCCGTCGATGACCCCCTCGTAGCGCCAGTCGAGACCGGCCCCCCGGTAGGCGAGGCTATGGTTCCACCAGTGGATGACCGGACCGCCGTAGCCCGGCGTCGGCCAGTCGACGCGCATCGCGTCAAACCAGCGGTCGAGTCCGGCGATGACGTTGGTCAGCGGCCCGCTCATGTCACCCTCCGATATTCTTGTATGAGGAGGGTGGCAGGGATAAGACGCGAGCGCGCGGCCACGAGGGTCCGCAGCATCGCGATGCGGCATCGATCGGCGACCTGCGGCCGGTTGAATCGACGCAAAAGGCGATCGATGCCCGACCAGAAGATCGAGCCGATCCCTTGTACCTTAATCGTCCGGACGAGCTGATAGCCGCGATGCGCCCACCAATGGTTCCCCGGCAGTCGTGGGATGAGCATGACACCGCTGCGGAACGGCCGGAGCGTACGCTGTAGACGCCCGGCGCCGAGTACGACGACCCGACGCGGTTCATCACGTGCGATGGTCAGGTTGATCTCATTCACCGCTGCGCCAAGCATCGTCGATTGATCGCGCTGCGTTTCGATCAACCCATAGGTTGCCAGGGCGGAGACGAGCGTCGGATTGCCATAAAGGGACGTTCGAAGAACACCGCCCTCGCCGGCCAGCAGCTCGCACATCAGATCAAGCGCGGCGCGGAGTTCCATTGGAAGCGCGGCGCTGGTGTCCATCGTGACAGTCGTCTCAGCTGGCATGGCGCCATTCCTGTCCGGCGAGTACCTCAAGATAGAGCGCTTCGAGTTTGCGACCGATCCGCGTCCAGTCATACCGGTCCTCCACCTTTTGCCGGCCGGCGGCGCCGAGCGCGAGACGAGTTGCGCGCGGCATCTGTGCGAAGGTTGCGAGCGCGGCCGCCAGTGCCTCACTGTTGCCCGCCTCGACGAGCAGGCCATCGGCACCATGGTCGACGACGCTGCGGACACCGGGCAGATCGCTGGCAATGACCGGCCGTCCGCTCGCCATCGCCTCGAGTAACACCATGCCGAACGCTTCGCCACGCGTTTCGCTCGGCAGGACAAGCAGGTCGGCCGCGCGGTAGAGCGACGGCAGCTCCGCCGTTTCGACACGCCCAGCAAAGACCACCCGATCGGTGATGCCGAGATCATTTGCCAGCTGTTCGAAGTCGGACCGTAGGTCGCCATCGCCGGCGAGCAAGAGAGCTGTCTCAGGCTGCTTGGCGACGGCCCGCAAGAGCGTTGGGATGCCTTTGAAGTAGTGCGCACGATCTTGCGCTCCCACGAAGAGCGCGAGACACGCGTCCGGTGGAATGCCGTAGCGCAGGCGCACCCTCTGATCGATCGGTCCGGGGCGAAACGATTGCACATCGACGCCGTTCGGTACTTCGACGACCGTGCACTCTGGACGAGTGTCCAGAGCCGCATAGGTGGAATGAGCAAAGTAATCGAGACTCGTTGAGCAGATCATCGCAGCACGGCGCAGCACGATGTTGCCGATGGTCCGCCCATGGAGCCGTGTGCCGTAGCCGAGCAGTCCGCCGAGTTCGACATCCTGGTGGTAGGTGACGACATAGGGTATTCGTGCCAGCGAAACGAACTCAGCGCCCGTGTAGAACGGGTAGTGCAGATGCACCAGGTCGAAGTGTTGGAGGCGAAGCAATTGCGGCAAAAGCGGAGCGTTCCCGACCTGGATGACCGGCTTGAGACGGTGCACCGTGACGCCGGGAGGATCATCGATCGTGCCGTGGGTCTCGGCCGTGAACACCTCAACCTGGTGCCCGCGCGCTGCCAGCACCCGTGCG
Organism: uncultured Thermomicrobiales bacterium; assembly: GCA_937891245.1. GTDB lineage: Bacteria > Chloroflexota > Chloroflexia > Thermomicrobiales > Thermomicrobiaceae > CALAGB01. The sequence continues at coordinate 5,095 of CALAGB010000487.1, forward strand.
TTGTGATAGCAGACATTGCCGGTACCACCGAAATATGGTGGGAATGTCGCGGTGACATGTGCGACACGCATCAGCTGCCCGATCTCGCCGTGCTTGAAGCGTCCGGAGGGATCGCTCGGGAGTCGCGCGCCGTGTCAGGCGCGGACAAACCGATCAAGGCGAGCGCCAGCATCGACGTCAGCGTGAAAAGCGGCGCAAGCGCGGCTTGCGCGAGTCGACCCATAGCTCCCGCTCTGATCTCGCTGATCTCCGGTGCCGGGTGATAGCCGCGCAACAGGGTAGCGTCGGTAACGCGCCGTGCCGCCTGCGTTCGGTGGTGCAGTGCCAGGACCATGCGAACGTGCACGAGCATCCAGCCGATCGCCTTCAACTTGGCGAGCATGTGCTTCGGTCCGTGTGACAGCGCCCAGCCCCAGGTCGCAACTTCACCCGCCAGAAACGCGGGAATGAGTGCGAGCAGCGACCGCAAGCTTAGATTTTTGGCAAGCATCAGATAGCGATTGCGTTCGATTCGTTCCGTCTTTTTTGGCGTCAGCTGGAATGTGTAGTCATGAGCGACGACGGAGCGCGTTGCGAGGCGGCAGCGGTAACCAGCCAGGCGCACCCGCCATGAAAGGTCGGTGTCTTCGAGATACATGAAGAACTCGTCGTCGAAGCCGCCGAGCCGGTGAAAGAGATTCCGTCGGATCGCACAGGCGGCTCCCGATACCGCGTCGACGTCCTCATCGACCATGATCTCTCCGGCCGATGCACCGGCCGCGCGACAAGTCGTAATGCCGCTCAGTGAGATGTCGTTGCCACAGGTGTTGATCGTGTCGAGCGCATCCATGCGCACGATTTTGGAGGTCGTCATCCCGATCGCACGATCGCGTACGAGTGGCCGCACCAGTTCAGTCAACCAGTCCGGTTCAACGCACGTGTCGGGATTGACGAAGGCGAGAATCTCGCCGCGCGCGTAATTCGCCCCGAGGTTGTTTCCGCCGGCATAGCCGCCGTTGTGCTTCGACTCGATGATGCGCACCATCGGGAAATCGCGGCGAACCAGGTCCACGCTGCCGTCGCTCGACCCGTTGTCGACGAAGATCACGTCGAAGTTGGATGGATAGTTCTGGTCGAGGAGCGCGGTGAACGCACGCGGAAGCCAGACGGCACTGTTGTAGCCAACAAGTATGACGCTTGTATGTGGAAAATTGTTCATATTGATCCCCAGTTCCTACCAGCGCGAGATCGTCGGTCGCAAAATCCGGTTCAATGACCGGCGAACGATTCACTAACGCGAAGATAGCCAGGGATCAGCCGCGCAACGACTGCGTCTGATTCCAATGTATTTCGAACGAAGTGGATTGCTGCGTCTGCTTCGGACACAATCTGGAGGACGAACCTCGATTGCTGCGCCATTTGCTTCGCTCCCATCCCATGTACCCATTCAAGCGATTTGCTTCCCCACGGCGCAATAGCCAATTTTTCCCACAGAACTGAGAGTTTGTCCTAGAGCTAATGAAATCGAACAGGAGCCCCGCAACATCTGCGCCAGGAACGCTCGTGACAAACTTGAAGGTGATGGTGCAGAAACGATGCGGATGCTTCCCCGCGACGACATCTCCCCACGCTCGCCGTCGTCAGCGAGACGAACGGCGAGTTGATGTCAGTCGCATTGCGTTCGCGGGAACGCTGAGGCAACCGGACTGCCGTGGACAGGTGACCAACGGCAGCCGCACCTCATTACGTGATTCACATGTACCTAGAGAACTTCGGCCAGTTTCACGGCGACGATCACAGCAAAGGCGACCACAAGCGGCACGACGCCGATATTCAGCGTCCTACTCCAGCGCAAACCGCGTTCGCCCGGAACCACTGTAGCGATCTCTTTGCTGATCAGAAGCGCAACAAGCGTGAGGATCGTGATCAAGCCCAGTGCTGCCGCTACTCCCATCACAGTCACGGTACTGACTGTAACCGTCGTGACGGTAGTCGTCATTAGCCTCTCCAATCACAACCTCGAGGTAGACCCAGACCCAGACTAACAGTCTCACTCGCGCATTGTCAACCCAACGTGGGCTAGCCCATATGGGTGACCGAATAGTTTGCTTTACAAAATGTGAAGCAGCGGA
>CALAGB010000488.1 GCA_937891245.1 uncultured Thermomicrobiales bacterium
GGGCCATCATCGAGCAGCGTTATATGTTGTTGACTGAAGACAGTGCCTTCGGCGGCTCTTTCCGTACTCAACAGTTCGCGGAACCGCCACACAATGCGTTCAGCGTCATGCGTGCCGACTTCGACCAGTGGTTCGCGCAGCAGGCCGAAGAAGCCGGAGCGTTTGTCATTTCCGGCATGACGGTCGTCGATCTCATCTGGTCCGGTGGCAAGATCGACGGTGTGCTGACCGGCGACGAGGAAGGCGATCTTCGCGCCAACGTTGTTGTCATCGCCGATGGGGCGAATTCACTGCTGGCGCAGAAAGCAGGGCTGCGAAGGGAATGGAAGCCGAAGGAACAGGCGTTGGTCGCCAAGGAATTAGTCCGGCTCTCGGAGCAGACCATCAATGAGCGCTTCAACGTGTCGAGCGGCCTTGGCACCGCGATGGAGATCTTCGGGAAGTCGACGGCCGGGTTGCTCGGGTACGGCTTCATCTACACCAATCGCGAGAGTCTCTCGATCGGCACCGGCGCGCTCCTCTCTGATCTCATCGAAACCGGCTACAACGTCAACGATATGCTGAACGACTTCAAGCGGCATCCGGCGATCGCTCCGATGATCGCCAGTGGTGAAACGGTGGAGTATTCGGCGCACTTGATTCCCGAAGGCGGTTGGAACGCGATGCCGCGTCTCTATACTGATGGAGCCGTTATCGTCGGTGATGCTGCCGGGCTACTCAACCCGCTCAACCGCGAAGGCTCGAACTTCGCCATGATTTCCGGCAAGCTCGCCGCCGAGGCGATCATCGACGCGAAGACGCAGGACGACTATTCAGCGGTCGCACTGAGCCGGTATCGCGAGCGTCTCGAGCAGTCGTTCGTGCTGAAGGATTTGAACAAGATCCGGCACGTGACCGATTTTGCTCACGCCCGGCCGCACCTGCTGAACGATATGCCGGAAGCGCTCTCCAAAGTTGCTCGTGAATACCTGACGGTTGATAATCTGCCGCTCTCCGACAAACAGAAGCAGATCACGAAGCTGCTGCGCGGCGGCATTCCGCTCCGGCGCTCGCTCGGCGACGCACTCGGCCTCGTGCGTGCCATGCGGTAGATCGAACGGCCATCCCCGCGTACACGACCCGCGATATCCCAACAGCCGGAATGAGAACGAGCCGGCTCGATTGAGCCGGCTCGTTTGGATTCTCCCAATGCTTTGGGCTTATTTGGTGGCTGTTTGCGCGCTCACGTGTTCGATCGCATTCTTCCACTCGTCCGCCAGGTCGGCGTCGGTAACCCCGTAGAAGACGCGAATCGAACCGTTTTGCCGGTAGGCGAGATCATAGCGATGACCGCCGGAACGCTGCTTCTGTACGCGCACGATCCCGTAAGGTCCATCCCATTTGATCTTGTCCGCCGCCGGTTCGCCCGCTTCTTGTTGCTTGATGGCGTAGCTCCAGAGTCGCCGAGCCGAGTCGTTGGTGACGTTCTCGACGATCTTCCGGTTGCGGAGATCGTGCATCGTGTGATGGACTTTCCCATCCTTTTCCGCCGACGCGACAATTTCTACACCGGTGTGTGGAATTGGAAATTCCGCTGGTGTCGCGCCGTTCGCGAGGACTTTCTCGGCGGTTGGCTCCGCTCCGTCGGTCGCGACGGCTGCCGCCGCACCTGTTGCGGGCGGCGTTGCTTGCATCGAACTCGTCACCAGCGCGACGATCTGATCGCGTGAGGCGATCATTGTTGATGCGCCATCACGCACATAAATCTCACCGGACGTCAGCGCGTACGGCTTATCCGTGCCGGACGCGATCGTCATGACAATGAGATCGCGATCCTGAGCGCTGAGCGCTTCGATCGCCACCGGTGGTTCGGGCGTGATGAAGCGCGCGATGTCCTCTTCAAGCTGTGAGATCGCCGTCTTGACGCGCGGCACTCCGACGAGTTCGGCATTGGCGGTGGCATTCAATCCGACATAAATTGAGCCACCATCGCCATTGGCCAGCGCCACGACATCCTTGTAGATCGTGTTCGTCCGCCGCCGGCTCTTGTTGAGCCGCTCGTGGAAGATCTGGGATTCGTTTTCACCCTCTTCGCGGGCCGCGAGTACCAGCGCGAGTTTGCTCGCCGTTGCCTGATAGGGCCGGACTCGGGCAAACTGATTATTTTCGAAGACCGCTTTGATGGCCGCGAAGCTCACTTCTTTGACCTGGATCTCGGTCATACGATCGCCGATGCCCAGGTCTTTCGGGCGATCAGGGTCGCGAACGAGCCGGTGGGCATCCGAACCCTGGATGCAGATCATGCGTCGCGGATACTCGGGCTTGCTGCCGTTGAAGAAGCGGGCCGTCGTGCGCGGTCCGGAGTTTTCCAGATCGGTCGCTTCGAGGGCGTGCAGGTGCGGGCTCTGCGTGTAGGCGATCTTGGTTTGACCGCCGAACGGGAAACCCTGCATGGCGATCCCGTGCGTCGAATTGACATGCGCACCGATCACCAGGGCACCGGCGTCGTGCAACAACTCAAAGGCATGCAGCACATCGGTGGTTGCGCCGACCTCGCTGGTTCCCAGGTTGAGCTTTTCGTCGGGAATATGAAGCGCCAGTAACAGGTGCTCAAGGGTGCGAATCGACGTATCTTCCGGGAAGATCGCCAAAATGTGGAAACCGAAGGTAGCCGTGAATTCGAAGCCCGGCAGGAGGAGAATCCGGTTAAGGAGCCGTCGATACTCGTTGAGGAGCCGCGCTTCGTGGGGTTCAATCCGCTTCAGCGCCTCAAGGAGTTCGAGATCTTCGATCTCTCGCCACATCTGGGCATAGCCACGAACGCTGTTGTGATCAGTGAACGCGAGAATGTCGATCCCGCATTCCTCGGCCCGCTGCAGCAACTGAATGTATGAACTTTCGCGTTGCTGATAATCGGCCGATGCTGGGGTGTGGATATGGAGATCCATCTTCCGCCAGGGGAGATCTTGCGGTTCGGGCGGTGCCGTTACGGGTGGGCGAGAACGTCTACTTCGTGACAAGGGTGGTACCTGTCACCTCCTCTCAGGGAACAATCGCCCCAATACACTTGAAGCCATGGCCGAGAAATGCCCGGGCCACAGCTTCTCATGTCAAAATATACCATAACGAAGGTCCGAATCGGATGTGGTCGGGAAGCGGCGCGGCAGCGCGTGCTAAAATGATCGCACTCGAGCGGTCGCCAGTCATGGGCTTCTGGTGGCAGAATTATCGTACGTACACCACCACGGAGCGGATCGTGTGGACCGTACTCGTCCGAAAGAGGAACGAGCTTGAGCGTATTCATACTCCTGGACGTTCTCCTGATCATCCTGATATCGCTGTTCGTTCCGATCGGGTTCTGGCGGGGAGCGCAACGCGAAATCATGGTGACGCTCGGTATTCTGCTCGGCGCAGCGCTCGCCGAGTGGTGGGCGCACCCGTGGGGCAGCGATCTCGCCAATCTGACGAGCCTGCGCGATACGGGCGGCGCGTTCATGGTCGCGGTCCTCTTCCTCATCGGCAGCACCTTCCTGCTCGGATATGGCGCGGGTGCGGCGATGCCGGTGCCGCCGCCGGGCCTCTTGGCCCGCATTCTCGGCGCGATTGTGGCGGCCGGGAACGGTGCCTTGATCCTCAGCTATGCACTGCGCGATATTCGCGTTTACCTGCTGCCCGATTCCGATTCCGGCTTCCTCGACAAGGCCGTCATCGCGCATTTTCTTTCGACCGGCGTCGGCTGGATCTTGCTGGTTGCGGCGGTCGCCTTCCTGCCGATCATCCTGTTGATGGCCATCTGGGGTCAGGACGTGATCGTCGCCGACGATGGTTATATCGACGAGGACTACGAAGTGCCGTACGCTACAACACAACGCCGCTATCCGCCGCGTGGCGCCGGGCTGCCGTCTGATTCATATGATTCGACCTACAAAGCCGAGCCACCGCGCTCGCTCTTCCGCTCCGCCGCCGAAGAGACGCGCCAGATGGTGGCGGCGCAACCGAGCGCCGGATCGGGCAGCGAGTCGCGTGACAATCTGCGCGACATGCAGACGATCGCCTCACGCGACATCACTGATCCGGACGAAGCGACGCAGGCGATTCGATACGGCAAGCCGGTCGATACCGCGGAAGCGGACGCCAAGTCGCTCGAAGAGGGCAAATGCCCGAACTGTCACGCCGATATTCGTGACGCCGAGGTCTTCTGCCCACGCTGTGGCCGGGTCCTGTAGGGTCGCGATTCATCGCGCCCTGGTCGCCGGGCGATTGAGTTGCCATCGCTGACGTTCATGTCGCATCCGCGAAGGCGCGATGAATCGCGGCCCTATGCAAATTCGTCGCGCTGTGCCGCGTAATTTGACGAGGCGTCCTGCTCGGTCAGCGGCTTGCGCATCAACACCTCAACGCGGTCTTCGCGGAATCCCTGGCGATGATAGAAGGAATGCGGGATCGGGTTCGTCACGTCGACGCTCAGCTCGATGAACGAACAGCCCGATTCACGGGCGAGTTCGGTGGCCGCGTCGAAGAGGACGCGCCCGACGCCCTGTGAGCGATGCTCCGAGTGGACAACGAAACGCCGGATGACGCCAAACTTGCCGTAGATCGATTTCCAGGCGATGAAGAGTTCGAGCTTTCCCACGAGCTTGCCGTCGACCTCGGCGATCAGCACGCTCGACGGCTCGTAGGCGTCATCATGATATTCGGCCACCATATTCGCCTCGTCATAGCACCAATCGGTATCATGATTCAGGCTGGCTTCGGCCGGTACATCGCTCAAACGCCCTGGTCGAATCGTGATTACCGGTTCGGTCATTGTCTCATTCTCCATCTCACTCATTCGTCATCAACCAACGGTGCAGATTACCACGAAATGTGTGTTAGCCGGGCGCGGGCGTCGCGGCCGGAGTGGCCCCGCCGCTTCGTTGAATCCCATCGAGTTCGAGCCGCAGCTCGTTGGGCGCCAACCCGATGGTCATTCGCTCGCCGCTGCCGAGCTCACGCTGGTAGTTGCTCGATGCGAGATCGAAATCGCTCGTACGAGTGGCCGGCGATTGGATGCGGAGCGTCGATGCCGTCGTGAGGCCGGTCGCGGCGCGCGTGAGCACGAGCGCATGCGCACGAGCCGGCCTCAATCCGGCGCTATTAAGCGCCTCGATGGCGTCTTTGGACACGTCGAGGAATGCGAGTTGAACCGCGTGAAAGCGCAGGGTGAGCAGGGCGAATGCAGGCGGTTGGCTGGAGAGCGGGTCGCCGGCTGCAAGTTCGAGACGCACGTCTGGTGCGATATCGACGTGGCTCCGATTGCTGGCGACGTTCACCGGAATCGCCCGGCTGCTCGCCTTCTGGTAGAGCACCGTCCAGACCGTTTCGGTTGAGGGCTGACCGAGGATCACGATCTGCTTCACATCCTGCCGATCGAGAAGCCCGAGCGCGCCAATCGCTTGCTGATCGTCCCAGCCGGGGATGATTAAGAGGTCGACCTGACGTCTCCAGGGGAGCGTTGCTCGTCCGAGGAGATCGGCGAGGTCGCTGCGAGCGTTGCCGCCGCCGAAGACGATCAGTGCGTTGTCGACGCGGATAATGCTGCTCAGCGTGCCGCCGGTGTTTCCGATGATCACTTCGTCGTTGTCACCGGCATTCGCCAGCAGTTGGCCTGAACCGGCTCCGAGCAGCGCCGCGACCAGGATCGTGAGCGTGGTTGGGCGAATGAGCAGATTCCCGAGCGATCGACGCGTCAGAGATAGGCGAAGCCGCCGCCGGAACCTTCCGAACACTACTGTGCCGAGGCATCGTAGTAGGCGACATCGATCGACGAACCACGCGGCACCCAGCTATTCCACTGGAGCGTTCCGCTGACGATGCCACCGTTCGGGAAACTCGAGCAGTTGAACGAACTGTTTTGGGCCTGAATTTGGGCACATGACTGCGGTATATGTGATGTCACGACGAGCCCGGCGTTCTCCAACGTTGTCAGCCCCTGCGGATAGGGGACGCCTTGAACGTCGGGAACCTGTACCTGATCGCCGACGCTGGCGAACAACGTGATGGTGCTGCCATTCTGGGCCTGGCCGGACGGGTCGGTGCCGATAACCGCGCCGGATGGAACGGTCTTGCTACCCTGTTCAACTATTTTCACGGTGAGCCCTTTGCTCTCCAGTTGGCTCTTGGCCTGTGCGACCGGCTGACCTACGAGGTTCGGGATCGTCACGAACTGCGGGCCGAGGCTGATTTTTACGTTGATGGTGGAGCCGCGTGGTGCTTGCGTCGCCGGTGCCGGGTCCTGATCGAAGATCTTGTTCGCCTCAAATACATCAGAATAGACCTGCTGCGCGTTGATTTTGAACTCGCCGGGTAACGCGGCGGTTTGCGCTTGCTCGAGCGTGCTGTTGATCAGATTCGGCACATTCGCGTTCGCGGCCGTCGGACTCGGCGTCGGCGACGGGGTTTCGGTCGGCGTTGGTGACGGCGTTTCCGTGGCGGTCGGCGAAGCGGCCGGCGTGCCGGTGCCGGTTGGTGTCGCGTTGCTGGTTGGGGTGGGGGTCGCTGTCGTCGGCGTCGCCGTTGGGCTCTTGACCGCGACCGGTACGGTCGCGGAGGGCGCCGGTGATGCAACTTGCGCGGTCGACGTGGCGGTGCCGGCTCCGGACGGATCGAGGAACGAGAAATCGCCGAGCTTGAAGCCGAGCACGACCAGACCGACCAGACCGATCAGGATGGCCGAGCCGATCAGCCAGGTGACGCACCCGACATCGTCGCGAAACGGCTGTTCTCGCGAATGCGGTCGGGTCGCGGTGCGGGTGGTCCCTCGTCCAGCGCCATACCCGCCGGCTGCCGCCGCACCACGCGGTCTGGCTCCGCGGATACCACCGCCGGCACCGGCGAGGACGCGCGTCGATTGCACCTCGTTCGGTGCTTCCTCCCAGTGATCGAGCGCCGCCGCCAGTGCGGAGGCGGTTGGATAGCGGTCGTTGGGATCCTTGGCCAGCGCGCGCATGACGATGTCTTCGACCTGCGGCGGAATGTTCGGATTGAATTCGCGTGGCGAGGGCGGCAGTGCGCTGACGTGCTGCATCGCCACGCCGACGGGCGTATCGGCGTCGAAGGGGAGTTGCTTGGTCAGCATTTCATACAGGACGATGCCGGTCGAGTAGATGTCCGAGGCAGGCGTGGCGCGCTCACCGCGCGCCTGTTCCGGTGAAACGTAGTGCACCGTCCCCATGCCGGTGCCGGCTTCGGTCAAGTTACTGTCGCTCAACCCCTTGGCGATTCCGAAATCAACGACCTTCGCCTGGCCGTTCTCATCGACCAGGATGTTTTGCGGCTTGACGTCGCGGTGCACGAGCCCGTGACGATGGGCGGCGTCGAGCGCGTCGCCGACCTGGCGCAGGATGAACGCGGCGCCGTCGACACTGAACGGACCCTGCCGGCGAATCAGGTCCTTCAGGTTGGGACCGTTGACGAATTCCATGACGATATAGTGCGTGTCGCGGTCGTGGCCGACATCATAGACGTTGGCGATGTTTGGGTGCGTCAGGCGCGCGGCCGATTGCGCCTCACGGTTGAAGCGAAGCAGAAAGTTTTGATCGGAGCCGAACTGCTCGCGCAGTAGTTTGATGGCGACGACACGGCCCAGAACGAGGTCATAGCCGCGATAAACGACAGCCATGCCCCCCTCCCCGATCAACTGGTCGAGGCGGTAGCGCCCGTTCAGGGTCCTCGATTGCACCGAATGCGTCCTCCTGGTCAGTGAGTCACGGCAATTCTAGTGAGTCGACTTTTCGCCTGTCAATCCAGGCGATCAGCTGGCCACGGTGCCCATACTGACGCGCCAAGCGCCAGCCGTGACGGGGTTCAGTTCAGCATCGCCCGGCAACCTCATGTCGGTCTGTCACGGCGACGGTCGGATGATCGCAAATGAATCCGCCATCTTCGCGAGTTCATCTTCGGTAATCAATGGGCCGGTCGTTCCTGACACGCGGCACATGATGTCGATGCGGCAGTGCCATTGGAGCGTGACTTCATCCTGTCCATCTTCCGTGATTCGCGTGACCCGAGCGAATTGCATCCGCCCCTCGGTGATTGTCGTGACATCGCCGTGCAACGATCGCAGCGACGGCGCCTGGGTGATGACGACATCCGCGTTGACCGCTTCGCGACAGGCGGTACCGTTGGCGGCGATCAAGCCGACAACGAGGGATTTACCGCCGCGAGCATCCGGGTCGAGATCGATACGTGCTCCATTCGGGTCGTACGTCAGGCAAGCAGGCACGAAATTCGGGAGCAAGATTGCCTGTTGCCAATCCGTGCGCAGCCGCGCCACTGCCGGTGGTGCGGCCGGCCGATCTGTCGGTGATTCGACCAGAACGAACTGGGTCAGAAGCAGAACGACGACGACAATCAGGCCGGCGATCGCCAGAGCGATTGCCCCGACCTTTTTCCAATTCAACCGTGAACTCATCCATCCTCATCGATGATGGCGAATCGCTCGCCCGTCCCCAGAGTTCATCGACTTGATTCAACCAAATTCGTACCACGCGCGAAACTCGACCGCGGCTGGCCGCGGTCACTCGGAACCGTATGCTATCCTCGAAAACGCGGAAAGGATCGGCATGGCGCGCGAAGAACTCGTTAATTCAGCAAGAGATCACGGCTGTTTTGGCTGCGGTGAACGGAATCCGATCGGCCTCCATCTGAAATTTCGCCGGGTGGACGGGGCGGTGCAGGCGGAGTTCACGCCGAAGCCCGTGTATGAGGGCTACGCCGCGATGATGCACGGCGGCATCGTCTCCACGTTACTCGACGA
>CALAGB010000489.1 GCA_937891245.1 uncultured Thermomicrobiales bacterium
TGCCAGCCCGGTCCGTCGGCTTTTCGGAGCACTCGACCGCGAGTTGTTTCCCATCCGGCGACCAGACGAGATTGCGGAAGCTGCGGCTACCACCCGGTGTCAGATTGCGCTGATCGGAGCCATCGGCGTTCATGACGTAGATCGAGATCGGCGGCAGAGCGCCCGGTGGAATCGCTGTCTCCGGGATCGCCTTCATCCGCATGAACGCGATCTTCGTCCCATCGGGCGACCAGATCGCGCCGAAATCCATCTCCGGATCGTTCGTCAACTGACGGAGGCCCGTTCCATCCGGATTGATCACGGAGATATCGTCATTCCCACTGCGACTGCTGGTGAAGATGATCGCGCCATTCTGATGCGGTCCGGCGACTCCGTTCTGAACAATCCCAGCCTGCTTGTTCCGGTCCTGGAAGAGCGCGGCCAGCAAGCCGGCAACCAACGCCAGTGCAAGTACTGCAGCCGCGATCTGCCCGAACTCTTTGAGCCAGTGCCGCTTTGCCGAAGGCGTGGCGGGTGGTGCGGCCAGTATAGTGAGCGCACGATCGTTGACTGGTGGTGGTGGCGGCTCATCCGAGCGGCGGTCGGTCTGGTCGCCGGTTGTCGCGCGCACCGCGCCGGCGATGCGGGCCGCCGCACGCATGGGGAAATCGGCATCGGGCCAGGTCGGTTCGGCAGCCCGTCGCAGTTCCCTCACCGTCTCGGCCAGGCCGTCGATGGCCGGCGTTGGATCTGATTCCGGCGAATCGATGAAGCGATCGAGGGCCATGATCTCGGATTCCGGTATTATCGGCCGCTCCCTTCGTGCATCTGCTTGCGGAGTGTTGCGATGGCGCGATGCTGCAGGATGCGGATCGCGCCCGGACTGCGGCCCATCAGCGCGGCTACCTCGTCGGTCGAGCGGCCGTCGAGCACGCGCAGTTCGAGGACGCGCCGGTACTCGGCTGGTAGCAGGGCCAGTAGCGCCGCGATGCGGGTCTGCTCCTCGGCGATGAGCGCGACCTGCTCCGGACTCGCAGCGGTCGAGGCCAGATGTGCCATCTGCGCATCGCTCGCTGCGTGGGGTGGGTGCGTGCGCCAGCGATCGCGTAGCAGGTTGCGCGCGATGACGGCGAGGTACCCGGCGAAGGGTGTGGGGGTTGGCTGGAAGCGGTCGAGCGAGGTCAGGGCGCGAATGAACACCTCTTGCGTCAGGTCCTGCGCTTCGGTGGGATCGAGCACCGAGCGATAGATGAGGCGGTAGACCGGTCGCCACTCACGCCGAAAGAGCGCCTCGATGGCCGCCTGATCGCCACGCTGTGCCTTCTGGAGTAGCTCATCCCCCAAGCTCACGCCCGCCTCCTGCATCGTTCAACGTACGCATACACGAATCCGTTACGCGTATCACCGGTGCGGACGTGGACGACGGCCGAAGAATGAGTTGATGGTGCGATCGGACACGTGTATTCAACGGATCGCGTGACCCCCGAAGCGTGGAGTCGCGGTGGCCCGTCCGGGAGAACGTCGAGTCGCCCCGATAACCGAGACACCGCTCCCGCGAACGACCGGGGAAACGGATTGTGGAACTCCGAACGGGTTGCCGTCGGAGGCCCGCCCGGAGAGACGGATCGTGGAACCCCGAGCGGGTTGCCGCCCCGACCCTGCCCGGGGGAACACCATGGCCACGCGTTGGCCGGTCGCGCAGTCCACCCCGCCCGGAGATAAATGCCCGGGCTCCTGAGGCGAAGCCCACTGAAGGGGCTGGGTCGGAACCGGAGTACCTCGCCATTCCGAGTCGCCTTGCCGGTCATTCCGAGCCGTAGTGAGGAATCTCCGCCCCGTACCCCGAACGTGGTGCTGAGGGAACCCTGCGAGAGACGCTTCGCTGCGGCTCAGCATGACAGGGGGGTGAGTCTGCCCCAGCCTGCGAACGGACACACCTTCAGCCCCTTCAGTGGGCTTCGCCTCAGGAGCCCGGGCATTTATCCCCGGGCGGGGTCGGGGCGGCAACCCGTTCGGGATCCGACGACCCGTCTCCCCGGGCAGGGTCGGGGCGGCAACCCGTTCGGGATCCGACGACCCGTCTCCCCGGGCAGGGTCGGGGCGGCAACCCGTTCGGGATCCGACGACCCGTTCCCCCGGGCGAGGTCGGGGCGGCAACCCGTTCGGGATTCGACGATCCGCTCCGCCGGGCGGGGTGGACTGAGCGGACGTTCACCGGCATGCGATACCGCTCCCCCGGGCGGGCGCGGGGTGAAGTCGACGTTCGGGGTTACGCGACCCGTTCCCCTATGCGAGCCATCCGCCGCCAACCCGCTCCGTTTCATGCGAACCGTCGATTAGGGCCGGGGGAGTTCGACAATGAAGCGAAATGCACGTTGCTGCTCGGAGGGGCGGAAAAGAAGGAGACCACGTGTCGGAACTGGTTGTCGTGCTCACCGATATCGTCATGGGCGAGTCGCCGCGCTGGAATGCGGGTGACGCTCGGCTCTGGTTTGCTGATTGGGGAGCACGGGAGATCATCGCGTGTACGCAAGACGGCGAGCGCGAAGTGATCCTGCGCGATGTTGGTGCGATGCCGCTGAGTGTCGATTGGCTGCCCGGCGGTCAACTGCTCGTCGTGGCCGGACGCGACGGTCTCCTGCTGCGGCGTGAGGCGGATGGCTCATTGGTCACGCATGCAGACCTGCGCTCACTCGTGGCGACGCCCTGGAATGAGATTGTCGTCGATGGTCACGGCCATATCTATTTAAATAATACCGGCTTCGACTTTCCCACCGCGCCCTTCGCGCCCGGCTTTATCGCGTTGCTCACGCCGGATGGCGCGGTGCGTCGCGTCGCGGATGACATCGCCTTTCCGAACGGCATGGCCGTCACGCCCGACAACCGGACCCTTATTGTCGCCGAGTCGTACGCATCGCGGCTCAGCGCCTTCGATATCGCTGCCGATGGCAGACTCGCGAACCGGCGTATCTGGGCAGAGATTCCCGGCTCCGCGCCCGACGGTATCTGTCTCGATGCCGATGGCGCCGTCTGGTACGCCGATGTGCCGAACCAACGTTGCGCGCGGGTGTGCGAAGGGGGCGAGATCCTGCAGACGATCGAGCTCGATCGCGGCGGCTTCGCCTGTATGCTCGGTGGCGCCGACCGGCGAACGCTCTACATCCTCGCCAACAACTGGCAGGGACCGGAGCGCATGACCGGCGACGCCCGAAGCGGCCGACTGCTCGCGTTCGATGTCACCGTGCCGGGCGCAGGCTGGCCGTAGGCGTTGATTCGGTATGCTTGTTTGAACGTCCCGCTGATTCAGGCACGGTTGCGAATGGAGCGCCCATGACGGATCTTTGGCGGAACGCACTCTGGCGGCAGTTCGGCGCGGCGATCGATATGCTCGATAATGCCGTGCGCGCCTGCCCTGGGTCGCTCTGGACCGGGCCGGTCTGGATCGACTATTCCGAACATCCTGTACCGGATGGCTTCACCGCGTTCTGGAACGTCACCTATCACACGCTCTTCTGGCTCGATCTCTATCTGTTCGGATCGGAAGAAGGCTTCGTGCCGCCGCAGCCCTTCACGGCGATCGAACTCGATCCCGACGGCGCCATGCCGCCTGCGGTCTACGACAAGGAGCTTCTGCGCGGGTACCTGGCGTCGTTGCGGGCGAAGTGCCGGACAACCCTAACGGAGCTGACTGACGAGCAAGCTGCGCGACCCTGCCTCTTCCCCTGGAGTGGTGGGGAAACGATCAGCTACTTCGAGCTACAGATCTACAGCCTACGTCATATTCAGGAGCACGCGGCCCAGCTGTTTCTCTTTCTCGGCCAGCGAATCACCGAGCCGAATGACAACTGGGTCGCCCGGACGGGAACCGAGTAAGCCAAGCCTCTCCACGGTCTCGCCTACGATCCCTGCGCGATCATCGACGCGATCATGTCGTAGATCACCGGCTCGTTTCCGGCGTTATAAGGGGATTCGGCCAACCAGATCATGGCCTTCCCCTGGGTCCATTTGTAGCTGGCGACCGGTTGTCCGCTTGCATTCGTTGTGACGTCCTTGGTTACGGTGACACCGCTGATCTGGAAGGTTGGCGGCAGCGAGTGATCGGCGGGAACGGTTGGTGTGACCGACGGTGATATGGCGGTGGCGGGCGAGGTTGGAGTATCCGGCGGGTGTGGGCCGACCCAGAGCTCATCGATTTCTATGAGCCAATGCGGGTCGCCGCTCGATCGGAACCTCATATCCGCAATGTTCGGGACACCTTCGGTGAGCCCGGCCGGGGCCTCCGGCGGTATGGTGAGACTGAGAGCGCCGTACGTGAGCGCGGGTGGAATATCGATCGGCATGACGATCTTGAACGGCGCCAGTTGTTGAGCCTGGGCGAGCGTCAGTCCAACGTAGAGCCCATTCGCATTGGGCGTCGGCAGCGCTGAGCTAGTCGGTGTCGCCTCGTTAGCGCCGAGCATCGAGGCGATCATCTTCTCGACATCCTGTTCGGACAATGGACCGGCAAGGACCGCACCCAACACAAAGAGCGTGCCCTGGTCCTGCCAGATGAAAGTACTGTCGGTAATACCATCACCGGAGACGTTGGAATGCACGACGACATGGCCCTTGATCGTCAAATCCGCCCCCGTGCTGGGTGGCATCGGGTAGTGATCCTCGTTGTATTCCGAGATCTGCACGCTTTACGACGATTTACCGTCCGGCGGCCCAAAATAGAGCACCGGCTCGGTCATCTGGCCATCTACCGTGATACCGAGAACGCCTTGAGCGACCAGATACGACGGCAGCCACGTCGGTTCGGCGAGATGATACGACACCTGCTTCTGCGCCTCGGCAAGACTGATCGCACCCCGTTGCTGCGGGCTCAACGACGGCATTGTGGGACTGGGGGTGGTTGCTTGCGCTGTCGCGGTCACGGCGCCACCGACGCCGCTCTGTCCACCGGGACCGCGCAGCAGGGCCGCGATCAAACCGGCGAACAGCACCAGCACGACGATGGCAGCGACCATGCCAAATGTGGCGGTCATGGGAATGAAGCGGTGTTGTGGTGAATGTGTTGTCTTCGACATCTTACGCATCATTGTTGTCTCAGGGCGTCGGTCGACTGAGCGTGACGTGTGGAATCGTGATTCCGTCCGCCATCCGATCTCACCCCGGTTCATGCCCCCTGCCGTGCATCCGTCCATACAACGCCGCACCGGCGAGGATCACGCCGGCCGCGCAGAGCAGAGCGGCATCGGCTTTGAGCGAATCGTTGACCAGGTCATCGATCAACAGGAAGAGGAAGAAGATGGCGATCAGGGCCTTGACGACTCGCGCCCAGAGGAGCCAGCGGGGCAGGCGCAAGAACCCGATGAGAAGGAACGCCAGAATCACCCCGTGAAAGATGCTCAGGACGAGCAGGTCGGGACTCCCGCCCACGGTCGTACCGTTGCTGATCTCCGTCATACGCGCTCCTTGACCGGAGAGAACGAACGTGTACAGTCCCTGCGCACGTTTGCTGGTTGATGAGAATCATCATACACCCACGTGCATGCCAACGTGAGCGATCGGGCAGCGAGGATTAATCGTGCGGTTCGACTGTGTTCGCCTCCAGTAGCACGGCACGGATGCGTTCCCAGGCGACGCGGGCGTGGTTCAGATCGTCGATGCTGGATATCTCTCCGTAGCGGACGGCGACGTAGCGTTCGGTCAGGTCGACGATGGGTGCTCCGAGATCGGACCAGACGCCGGCCAGCCGCACGGCGTAGTCGCGTGGCGATTCAGACGGCACGCGCGGCTGGCCGGAGCGTGTCGCTATGACGAGCAGCTTGTGATATGCATCGCGCACGTCGGCCGGTGGGGCGTGGAGATCGATGGTCGCTCGCTGCCGTCGTGATGGCCGTCGCGGCCAGAGATCGCGCAGGTTGCCGAAGAAGGAGTCCGATTCGTTCAGGCTGGAACGCACCACCGCCACCCCGCTCCGGCTCCGACGTCGTTGCCAGCGGCCGCGCAGGCGTGGCAGGTACCAGCGGAGCAGCACCAGCACCAGGAGCGTCACCAGGACAATGAGGGCCAGGTCGACCCAGAGCGGCGTGGCTTGATGGAGTTGCGCGTGCCGTTGTGGCGGTGGTGGTGGCATCGGCGGTTGTTGCGGATTGCTGAGATCGAGATGGATGTGGAGCAATCGGAGAATGGCTCCGACGACCCACAAGAAGGCGTACATCATCCCGACCAGCAACCAGTAGATGATGTTGAACGCGGTCTTGATGACGAAGAAGAGGGCATGTTGCGGCAGGTCAGTTCCACCGCCGAAGAGCACGATCAGGGCGACGGCTACGAGCAGCAGCGCCGCCACGAAGCCACCGGCACTCGCCTCTTGTCGCGTTGCCGGGCTGCCATCTCGCGGCGTGATCGCCCCGGCCACGCCGAGCGCCGCCAGTAACAAAGCGCTCAGCAGCAGGATCGGGATCGTCCACCAGGCAGCGCGTTGCACCGCCTCACTGGCGGGCGAATGCCAGGCGAAGCTGACGAAGAGCGCCGTGCCGCTCAGGAGCGCGCCGACCCCGAGCAGCCGGTGTGCCCGTTCCGGCGTCGCCAGGTCGCCTTTCCCCGCCAGGAACGAACCATGACCCCAGGCGGCCGCCCCGAGCACGATCACCGGCCAGCCGCGTGTCGCATCATGTCCACCGGTGGTGGCGAGCAGCCACGCGACGATCAGCAGCAGCGCGACGGCGGTCGTCAGCGTGATGGGGCGATGGCCCTGGTTGCCCTGTGTCCAGCCGTAGGCGAAGAGCCCGATGATGAACAACCCGGCGGCGGACGGCGCGCTCATACTCGACCCGGTTACCCCGCCGATGAGCGGGAGCCAGAGCGCCGCGACCGCCGTTTCCCCGGCCGCGACCAGCAGCGGCGACCGTATATCAGACGAGTTGAAGGCGAGCCGGCTCAATTGCATGCTCTTCCGCCTGCCAGTGATGGACCGTAACGCCGTACTGTCGCGGGATATCGACCGTCGCCTCCCCGACGATCAAGAGCGTGATGCCGAAACCGCCGCGCTGTAGGCGCCAGAGCGTTTCGATCAGCTCGTCGTTGGGCGCGACGGTGACGACGCAGATCGTCGTGCCCAACGAAAAGCGCCGCGCTTCGCCCAGCAGCAGCGACCCAATCGGTCGTGGCGCGTACGGAATGAGCTGGGCCAGTAGCTCCAGAATGCGCGTCAACTGCGCCCGCTGGCGACTCGGTGCGACGCGCAAATAGCGCGAACCGCCGAGCAGCGGTGCGTTGGAGAGCAGGCCGACCTCGCGTTGCCCGTCCAGGCTATCCGCCGCCAGCGAAGCGGCCGCCGAGATGGCCCATTCGCGATCCTGCCGTGCCCGCTTGTCCTGTGGCAGGTAATCACCGGCGAGATCGAGCACCAGCGCCAGGGCCGCCGTCGCGCCGCGCTCGTAGGTCTTCGATTGCACCCGGTTCGTGCGGGCGGTCGCCCGCCAGTGGATCTGACGTGGTGGATCGCCCGGAACGTAGGGACGCGTGCCGAGAAAGCGAAGCGGATCGTCCGGGACCAGACGCGCCGGTGGCGCCTCGCCGAACGGCTGCGCGGCCGGTAAACCAAAATGACTGACCGGCAGCACGCGCGGGTAGACGAGCAGATCGGTTGTCTCAGGCTGTTCCAGCCGGGTCAGGCTGAAGCCGAACGGATCGCCGGTCGCAAGAGTCGCCGGGCCAAAGCGATAGAGTCCACGCCGCGAACAGCGTACCGTGACGCGTTGCTCGACGCGCTCAAAGGACCGAGCCGAGATGAGGCTGCTGAACCGCATGCCTTCCGGCTCCGGCAGCTCTTCAAGCTCCAACTCACCATAGTCGAGTCCGGCCGGAAAGCGATCGCCGAGGTCAACCCAGGGGAGCGGCAGCGGTTTGCGGTTGTCAAAGACGAGTGACACCTGCACGACGTCATCGGGGAAGGCGCGCGATGGTTCGATCCGGCGCGAAAACTGGACGCGGCGCAGGCCGAAGCGCCGCCAGATGAAGGCGGCACCGAGCGCCAGCGCCGGGACGAGCAGGAGCAGCGCCAGCGGCAGCTGCCGGGCGGCGAGCGCTGCCAGCCCGAGGACGGCGCTGATGCCGAACCAGAGGCCGAGATCTTGCCCGCGCTCGGGATCGTTCAGTCGTTGTCGCTCAGCCATCGGCGGCCCGTTCCGCGGATTCGAGCTCGTCTTCGACCGGGATCGGCACCGACGCGATGATCTCGGTCAGCACATCCGCTTTGCTGCGCCCAACGAGTTCGACGCGCGAGGCGAGCATCAGCCGATGCGCCAGCACCGGCACGGCTAGCTCGCGCACATCATCCGGCATGACGAAATCCCGGCCATCGAGGAGCGCCCGAGCCTGTCCGGCACGTGCCAGCGCCAGCGTGGCGCGTGGGCTGGCGCCGAGTTCGATCGCTTCGTCAGCGCGCGTTCGCCGTATGATCGCGAGTACGTAGGTGTCGACCGCCTGGCCGACGTGTACCTGCCGCACTGTCGTACTCAGCTGGGCGATCTGCTCCGGCGTCGCGACCGGCCCGATCTCGACCAGCGGATCATGCTCGCGAAAGCGCTGGAGCATGCGTAGCTCGTCGTCGCTCTCGGGGTAGCCGATCGTCGTGCTAAGGAAGAAGCGGTCGAGCTGCGCTTCGGGCAGCGGGAAGGTTCCGGCGAGTTCGACCGGATTCTGCGTGGCGATGACCAGGAACGGGCGCGGCAGCGGATAGGTGGTGCGTTCGACCGACACCTGGCGCTCTGCCATCGCTTCCAGCAGTGCGGCCTGCGTGCGCGGACCGGCCCGGTTCAGTTCATCGGCCAGCACGATGTTGGCGAAGATCGGACCGGGGTGAAAGGTGAATGAGCCGTGCGCTTGCTCATAGATGAGCGAACCGGTGATGTCCGACGGGAGCAAGTCGGCGGTGAACTGCACCCGGTGAAAGCTGCCGCCCAGCGCCGTGGCGAGCGTGCGCGCCAGCTTCGTCTTACCGGTACCCGGCACGTCCTCCAGCAGCACGTGCCCTTCGGCGAGCAACGCGATCAGCAGCCGCTCGATCACCGTCCGCTTGCCGACGATCACCCGCTCGACCTGCTCGCGAATCGCCTGCAGCGTCGTCCGCGCCTCGGCTATGTCAGCGCGTGGAATCCGTACTCGATCTGGCATTATTCTTCCTCACGAATTCCTCGCACAGAGCCACCCTTACCTGTCATTCTGAGCCGCAGCGAAGAATCTCTTTTGCGCTTCTCATGTTACAACGCAAGAGAAACGGGAAGGAGACCCTTCACTGCGGTTCAGGATGACAATGGTCGCGCCTCTGCGCGCGAGGCAATCAACGTGTCGCCCTTGCCACCTGCTGGGTATTGCCGCTGCTCGACTCGTACCAGATCTCGTTCGGCAACACCCAGAGCGGGTAGCTGGGTGCGAAGTCGCCGGTGTCGACCTGCTCGATGCCGCCTCCCCGGATGGTGAAGACGGTCAGTTTCGATTGGATGACCGTCACGAGCTGCCTGCTGTCCGGCGACCAGCTGAGGCCGTCGCCCGGCGTACCACGCGCCAGTTCGACCGACTGGTGCAGATCGCGCGTGTCGAGCGCCGCGAGCGAGTCGAAGGCGCCCCTGTTCGGATCGCGGCCGGTGATATGGCGCAGGCGGACGGCGACCTGGGACTGATCGGCCGGGAGACGCAGTTCGCGCAGGACGATGCCACGCTCGGTGCCGTGCGTCCGCCAGCCGATGAGCGTGTCGTCGGTCGCGTTGCCGTTGGCGAGCGTGACGCGCTGCAGCGTGACCTGCTGGGGCAGCCCGTTCCGCCAGTCGCCCGGTTCGGCGAAGATGAGCGTCGTGTTATTCACCCAACGGACGATCAACGGCGGATCGATCTTCGCCCCGCCCGGAATTTGCCAGCCAGCGACGGTGTGTGGCGCCCCCTGATAGCCGCCGACCCAGAGCGTCACCACCTGCCGATCGCGTACGAAGAAGCTGTAGTGCAGGCCATCGGGCGCCAGCAGCGGATAGCGATAGGCGGCGGTCGTGCTGTCGCCGAGTTCGGCCGGATCGTAGTCCGTCACCGAGTTGCCGGCGAAGCCGATGTTGCCGAAGACGGCGATCCGGCTGATCTGGCCGCTGTCTCCCGCGTGGTGCTGCACGCCGATGCCGCCGGATCCATCCGGCAGCCAGTTCGGATCGGATGGCGGCCCGCCGATCTGGGCCGGCGTATCGTTCCCCAGCGGATAGGCCATAGAGAAATCATAGGACTCGTCGTAAATGAGCGCTTTGGTGCCGTCGGGGCTGAGACTGCTGTCATCCGAGAGTTGGGGTCGCAGCCCGGCGCTGCCGACGGTGTTCAGATTGCTGGTCCGGAAGGGCGTCGAGTTGCCGCTGTCGGTTCGCGGCGGCAGCGTATCGTCCGGCAGCCAGGTGAGGAGCGCCTGATTCGTGAACTGATCGAGCACGGAACCGCGCGGCTGCCCATTCGCGTCGAGGGCGACAACGCGATATGAGGCGATGCTGGTGGCCGAACCGTCCTGTGCCGGGTTCGGTAGGTAGAAGTCCTCCCCCAGCGTCAGTGCCAGCGTTTCGCCATCGGGCGACCAGACACCCTGTAACAGTCCGCTGGAACTGACAGCTTGCTCGCCCTCAGCCAGCTTTTGCGGTGTGCCATCGTCGAGCGACAGTCGCCAGTAATCCCACGGTCCTGCGCCCGGATTGGAGGTGGTCGCGTAGATCACGTAGGTACCGTCCGGCGAGAGGGTGATCATGTTCTGAAAGATGTTCGATGCGAGTTGGGTGA
>CALAGB010000490.1 GCA_937891245.1 uncultured Thermomicrobiales bacterium
TGGCGGGCAGATGCAGTCGGTCGCCTCGTCCCGAAAGAAGTTCTTGACGATGCGATCTTCGAGAGAGTGAAACGAGATAACGACGAGCCGTCCGCCGTCCGCTAGCAACTCGACCGCCCCGTTCAGGCCTTCACGCAACGCCTGAAGCTCGTCGTTGACGGCGATGCGCAGCGCCTGGAAGGTGCGCGTCGCGGGATGGATGGCGCGGCCGCGCCGCCCGCCGACTGCGCGTTCAACGATGCCGGCCAGCCGGTCGGTCGTGGTAATCGACTGCTTACTCCGCTCGGCGACGATTGCACGCGCGATGGCACGTGAACGGCTTTCCTCGCCGAATTCGAAGATGACACGTGACAGATCGACCTCGTCCCAGCTGTTCACGATCTCAGCGGCGCTCGGGCCCTGCTGCCGGTCGAAGCGCATATCGAGCGGCGCCGCAAAGCGAAAAGCAAAGCCGCGCTCCGGCTGATCGAGTTGGTATGAGGAAAGGCCGAGGTCCATCAGGATGCCGTCGACCGGCGCAAAGTTGTGCTCTGTCGCCATTCGCGCGATATCGCGGAAGTTGCCTTGCGCCGTCTGCAATCGACCGGGGAAGCGCTCCGCCAGACGTGCCGCGCGCGAGATCGCATCGGGATCGGCGTCAAGCGCCAGCAACCGGCCGCTCGGCGCGGATTGTTCCAGGATGGCACGCGAATGCCCGCCGCCCCCGAAGGTTGCATCAATGTAACGCCCGCCGTCGTGCGGCGTTATGTAGTGGAGAGCTTCGTCGAGGAGCACCGGTTCGTGGGAGAACTGTGACGAAAAGTCACCAACGTTCGGCGGACCATCGTGCCGTGATTCAGCGACCATATGGAACTCCTGACTCTCGGCTAGATCAACGTCGCAAGCCGCTGGGCGATGCTGGAACCTTCCTGCTCCATCATCTCGGCCTGGGTCGCCCAAGCTTCAGGGCTCCATAACTCGACGTAGGTGTGCATACCGACGATCAACACCTCGGTATCGAGGCCGGCAAACTGACGCAGGTCGGAGGGGATATTGATGCGCCCCTGCTTATCCAATTCGACGTTGGCCGCTTCGGCAAACACCATGCGGCGAAATGCTCGCGCATCAGGATCGCTGATCGACAGGCTCGATACCTTCTCAGCCAGCGGATTCCAGGCGTCCATTGGGTAGAGCGAGAGGCAACGATCGATGCCACGAGTGATAACCGCGTCCGAGCCGAGCAGATCTCGAAAACGCGCCGGGATGGCTACCCGCCCTTTCGCATCGAGGCTGTGATTGTAGCGTCCCAGAAACACAGCACTGCCCTTGGGTATGCGCGGCCACAACGCGGATCAAACGAGTCTTTCGGGTCATCCCCCACTGGAGCCGAGCAATTGAGGCATCTATCCACAATGCCTCCCACTTATCCCCACTCAGCCCCACCGTTATCCACATTATACATACGTACACCCCCGATGCAACGATGTTATGTTGACTTGAAGCACGTTCGTACGTTACGTACGTTCGCATTCAGCGGCGCACTCGCGAACTACGGCCCGCGAGGCTCCCCAATCGTTAAGGTTTCCCCTGGTATCTGGTACGGGGCAGCAGGCTAATCGGCGTCCGGCTGCTCGATCTGGGCGATCAGTGTACCGGTCTGCACCGTTTCTCCGGCCGACACGCTGATGCGACGCACGATTCCGGCTCGCGGCGCGTTGATTTCGTTCTCCATCTTCATCGCCTCGACGACACAGATGAGATCGCCCGCCTCGACGCTGGCGCCTGCTTCAACCGCCACGCGCAACACGGTGCCCTGGATAGGACTCACCACATCACCACGGCCGTTACCCGCCGCAGCGGCGCGATTTCCAGCGTTGAGCCGCGGCGCGCGCCGGGCTGATGGCGCCGCTTCCCGAGCGTCGCCAAATACGCGCACATCGAAGCGCTTGCCCGACACCTCGACGATAAACTGCTCAACGCTCGCCTCACTCGCTCCGTCGACCCGTCCATCGAGTTCGGCTGCGCCTTGCGGCGCAAGCAGTTCCGGATAACGATCGAGGAAGCGCGTGTCATAGTCACCGGCGGCAAAAGCCGGCTGATGGGCAACCGCCAGATGAAACGGGATCGTCGTCGGCACGCCGGTTACCCGGAAATCGTTGAGCGCCCGTCGCAACCGGCCAAGCGCCTCGTCGCGACTGCGCCCCCAGACGATCAGTTTGGCGATCAGCGAGTCGTAGTGCGGCAGGATCGTGTAGCCCGTTTCGGCCGCGCTCTCGACACGAATACCGAATCCAGCCGGAACCCGGTATTCACCGATCGTCCCCGGCGCCGGAGCGAAGCCGCGTGCCGCATCTTCGGCGTTGATCCGGCATTCGATCGCGTGACCACGCAACGATACGTCGACAAACGACAGTTCGGCGCCGGCCGCGACGCGAATCTGCTCACTCACCAGGTCAATGCCAGAAATCATCTCGGTAACCGGATGCTCCACCTGGATTCGGGTGTTCATCTCCAGAAAGAAATATTCGCCGTCCTGGTAGAGAAATTCGACCGTTCCGGCACCGACGTAATCGACCGCTTTTGCCAGCTCAACAGCCGTCGTTTGCATCCGCCCACGTGTTTGGCTGTCAATCGCCGGAGACGGGCTCTCCTCGATCAACTTCTGATGCCGGCGCTGAATCGAGCAGTCACGCTCACCAACGGCCGCATAATGCCCGTGTTGATCGGCGAAGACCTGGATCTCGATATGTCGTGGATGATCGAGATAGCGCTCGACATAGACGCGATCGTCGGCGAAATAACGTTTCGCCTCGCCCGACGCGCCCTGAAAGGCGTCATTAACCTCGGCAGCCGACCAGGCGACGCGAAAGCCGCGCCCGCCGCCACCGGCCGCCGCCTTCAGCGCGATCGGGAAGCCGTACTCCTCGCCGAAGGCTCGTGCGCCATCGGCATCGACCGGCTCAGCACTCCCCGGCACCAGCGGCGCACCCGCCGTTCGCGCGACCTTGCGCGCAGCGACCTTGTCGCCCATCGCGGCAATCGCCTCGGGCGACGGGCCAATGAAGGTAATGCCGGACGCGCCGCAGGCGCGCGCGAATTCGGCGTTTTCGGCCAGGAAGCCGTAGCCGGGGTGGATCGCATTCGCACCGCACTGTTGCGCGAGGGCGATCAGCGCCGGAATATCCAGATAGGGCAGCGGCTGGGACGATGGTATGCGAAACGCCTCGGTCGCGTAGCGCACATGCGGCGCGTCCAACTCCCCCTCGCCATAGACCGCGACGGTCGCGATCCCCAGTTCATGGCAGGCGCGCATGACCCGCAGCGCGATCTCCCCGCGATTCGCCACCAGCACCTTCTCGAACAACGCCTGCCCCTCCGACAATCACGACCTCCGCTTCAATCTTCGCCACGGTCATCCTCGGATCTTGTCGTCGTGAACCGCAGTGAAGGATCTTTTTTTAGTTCCCCTTAGCATGAGTCTCGGGCAACGGAGAGGAGGACCCGCGCGCGGGTACCCCTCGCTGCGGCTCAGAATGACAGGTGGGCCATGCCCTACCCGTCGATTACTCAGCTCGTCCCCAACCGTCCGCCTGGTGCGGCAACGCTCGACGCAGCCCCTCACGCCGGGCCGCGCGCTGCCAGTTCGAACGCGTCGATGCGGCCGATGCCGGCTTCGCCTCTCGCAGCAGGCGCAAAACAGCCGCGATCGCGGCCGCTTCCTCGCTGGACGGCGTCGGTTGAATATCTGCCTCGCCACTCACAGCGGGATATTCCCATGCTTGCGCTGTGGCACGCTTTCGCGCTTCGAACGCGTCACCTGCAGGGCGCGGATGAGCCAGCTGCGCGTCTGACTCGGCTGAATGACGTCGTCGACGTAGCCGCGCGAGGCGACCTGGAATGGATTGGCGAATTCGCGTTCGTAGTCGGCCACCAACTCCTGGCGCCGCGCCTCCGGATCATCGGCTTCAGCAATCTCGCGCCGGAAGATCACGTTCACCGCCGCCGACGGCCCCATCACCGCGACTTCGGCACTCGGCCAGGCGACACTGAAATCGGCTCGCAGCGCCTTCGAGCACATGACGACATAGGCACCGCCGTACGCCTTGCGAGTAATCACGGTCAGCTTCGGCACGGTCGCTTCGCAATAGGCGTAGAGCAGCTTCGATCCGTGCCGGATGATGCCGCCGTACTCCTGATTCGTGCCGGGCAGGAAGCCGGGAACATCGACGAACGTAACGAGGGGAATGTTGAATGCATCGCAGAAACGGACGAAGCGCGCCGCCTTACTGGAGGCGTCAATATCGAGCGTGCCGGCCAGCACCTTCGGTTGGTTGGCGACGATCCCGATCGCGTGGCCATCGAGCCGGGCGAAGCCGACCACAATGTTCATCGCCCACTCCGACTGCACCTCGAGGAATTCACCCAGATCGACGATGCGCTCGATCACATCGAGCATGTCGTACGGCCGGGTGCTCACCTCCGGCACAAGCGAATCGAGCTCACGATCGGCGCGCTCCGGATCGTCCTCCGGCGTGAAACTGGGTGCGTCTTCAAGATTGTTGGACGGGATGAAGCTGAGCAATGCGCGCACCTGCTCGAAGAGTTGCGCCTCATCGGCCGCCTTGAAGTGCGCCACGCCGCTGCGGGTCATATGCGTCTCAGCGCCGCCCAACTCCTCGTGCGTGACCTCTTCGCCGGTAACGGTGCGGATGACATCGGGCCCGGTGATAAACATCTGACTCATCTGATCGACCATGAAAATGAAATCGGTCATCGCCGGAGAATAGACGGCACCACCGGCGCATGGACCTGCGATGATCGAGATCTGGGGCACGACACCCGACGCCTGCACATTGCGAAAAAAGACATCGCCGTAGCCCGCCAGGCCCTCGACGCCCTCCTGAATGCGGGCTCCCGCCGAATCGTTGATACCGATGATCGGGCAGCCGACCTTCAGGGCGAAGTCCATCAGCTTCACCATCTTCTCGGCGAACGCCTCGCCCAGGCTGCCACCATAGACGGTGAAATCCTGCGAGAAGACCGCGACCGTCCGGCCGTCGACCGTGCCGTGGCCGGTAACGACACCGTCGCCGTATGGGCGGCGTTGCTGCATCCCAAAATAGGTCGAGCGATGGCGGACGAGTGGATCGAGCTCGATGAAGCTTCCCGCATCCAGCAATTGCTCGACACGCTCGCGGGCCGAAAGCTTGCCGCGCGCGTGCTGTTTCGCCGAGGCGGTCGTCTCCTGTTCGGCGATCTCGTTGCGCACCTGCTCCAGACGCTCACGCCCGGTTGCCTGCTCGACTGTCACCGCGCCTTCCAATCTCCCTGACGGCGATCACGCCGATCGCTTCACATTAACCGGTTCCTGATTGTACGCGCAAACTGGCAAGTACGGTGCATGGACGCTCGGGCAGCGGCAGTTTAGGATGAGCGCATGGTGCGCTTGTGCATCGCCTGAAGTGGGGGAATACGTCGTGGACGATCCTGGAGTACCGGTGACGCCGAAGCGCAAGGCCGAGCATCTGCGCATCAATCTGGAAGAGGATGTCGCGGCCAAGGGGGTTCGTTCTGGTTTCGAACGGTATCGCTTCATCCCGCGGGCGCTTCCCGACGTTGATTTCGACAGCGTCAGCACCACGACCGAACTCCTTGGGCATCGCCTCGGCGCGCCGCTCCTGATCTCCTGTATGACCGGCGGCGTGAGCGAGGCCCAGATCATCAACACGCGGCTCGCCTGGACCGCCCAACGCTTTGGTCTGGCGCTCGGTCTCGGTTCGGCCCGCGTGCTCCTCGAACAGCCCGAGGTGCTGCCGACGTTCGACGTGCGTCCATTCGCGCCTGATATCCTCATTTTCGCCAACCTCGGAGCGATCCAACTCAATCGCGGTGTCACGGTCGATCAATGCCGCAAGCTGGTCGAGATGCTCCGCGCTGACGCCCTCGTCCTGCATCTGAACGCGCTGCAAGAGGCGCTGCAACCGGAAGGCGACACGAACTTCTCCGGCCTGCTCGGCAGGATCACGACGCTCTGTCGCCAGATCGAGGTGCCGGTGATCGCCAAGGAGGTCGGCTGGGGTATTGCACCGGATGATGTGCGGGCACTTCTTGCTGCTGGAGTCGCGGCCGTCGATGTCGCGGGCGCCGGTGGCACCTCGTGGAGCGAGGTCGAACGCTATCGGATGAACGACCCGGTACGCCAACAGGTCGCCGCCGCTTTCGCCGACTGGGGGCTGCCAACCGCCGATGCGCTCGTACAGGCGCGTCAGGCAGCGCCGGACGCTACAATCTTCGCCAGCGGAGGTCTGCGCGACGGCATGGAGGTCGCCAAAGCGCTCGCCCTCGGTGCCGATCTTGCCGGCATGGCCGGGCCGTTTCTCCGCGCCGCCGCCGACGGCGAAGACGCGTGCAATACCTTCGCCGAAGCGCTCATCGACGTCCTGCGAACGGTAATGTTCGCCACCGGCGCGAACGATCTCGCCGGTTTCAAGGCGAATCCACGGCTAGCGCGGACTGGGATGGATGGACCGACGGATATCGAGCAATGGTGAGGGATTCTGCTCGCTACGTCGTCGGCCGGTACTCGCCCCAGGCCCCACGGAGGCGACCGCAAATCTCGCCGAGGGTGGCGCCGGCAAGCAGGGCGGCTTTCATGACGACGAGCAGGTTATCGGTGCCGTTCGCGGCGCGTTCGACATCGGCGAGCGCTGCGTCCACGGCCGCGCGATCCTGGCGAGCGCGGTAGGCAGCGACGCGTTCGATCTGCTGGCGCACCGCGACCTCGTCGATGCGCAAGATCGGGACGCCCGTCTCTTCGGTCGCCTGATACTTGTTGACGCCGACCACGACGCGCTCGCCGCCCAACAGATCGAGTTCCCAGCTATAGGCGCTATCGGCGATCCGTTGCTGCACGAAGCCCGCTTCGATGGCGGCCACGGCACCACCGTGCTCTTCGACCTCGTCCATCAACTGCCAGGCACGGCGCTCGAGTTCGTCGGTCAACGCCTCGACGAAATAGGAGCCGGCCAGCGGGTCGGCCGTGTCGGCCACGCCCGTCTCCTCGCTGATGATCTGCTGGGTGCGCAGCGCGAGCGTAGCGGCCTCCTCGGTCGGCAGGCCGAGCGCTTCGTCAAAGCCGTTGGTGTGCAGGCTCTGGGTGCCGCCCAGCACGGCGCTGAGCGCCTGGTAGGCGACGCGTACAACGTTATTGAGCGGCTGTTGGGCCGTCAACGAGCAGCCGGCCGTCTGCGTATGGAAACGCATCGTCAGCGATTTCGGATTGGTCGCGCCGTAACGCTCCTTCATGATCTTGGCCCACATGCGCCGGGCGGCCCGGAACTTGGAGACCTCTTCGAAGAAGTTGCTCTGGGCGTTGAAGAAGAAGCTGAGGCGCGGCGCGAAGTCATCGACGGCCAGTCCGGCCGCCAGCGCCGCCTCAACGTAGGCGATCGCGTTCGAGAGCGTGAAGGCGATTTCCTGCACGGCGCTCGAACCCGCTTCGCGAATGTGATAGCCGCTGATGCTGATGACGTTCCATCGCGGCAGCGCATCGCGGCAGTAGGCAAAGGTATCGGTCACCAGGCGCATCGACGGTCGCGGCGGGAAGATATACGTCCCGCGCGCGGCGTATTCCTTCAGGATGTCGTTCTGGATCGTGCCGCCGAGCGTCGCCGCATCGATCCCGTTCTCTTCAGCCACGATCTGATACATCAGGAGGAGCAACGCGGCCGGTGCGTTGATCGTCATCGAGGTCGTGACCTGCGATTGATCGATCTGGTTCATCAGCGTACGCATGTCGTCAAGCGTACTGATGGCGACGCCGACCCGGCCGACTTCGGCCTGGGCGATCGGCTCATCGGAATCGTGCCCGAGCTGCGTCGGCAGATCGAAGGCAACGCTCAGGCCCGTTTGCCCGCGTTCGAGCAGCAGGCGATAACGTTCATTGCTCTCTTCGGCGGAAGAAAAACCGGCATACTGACGCATCGTCCAGCGCCGCCCGCGATACATCGTCGGGTAGATGCCGCGGGTGTAGGGGTACTCGCCGGGATCCGGCTCCGGCAGACGCTCCGTCGCGCGATAGACCGGCTCGATTTCGATGTCCGATGTGGTCGCGATGTGGGGGGTGGCTCGGCTCGTCACGCTCAGCAACCTTTCGCGGCGTTCGTCAGCCCTCGACCAGTTCGGTCAGCACGCCGCCACACGAGCGCGGATGAATGAAGGCGACTTTCCAGCCGTGCGCACCGATCCGCGGATGCTGATCGATCAGTTCAATTCCAGCGCGCTCCAGCTGGCGCAACGCCAGCTCCAGATCGGGCACCGCGAACGCCATGTGGTGCATCCCGTCGCCGCGCGCCTCTAGAAAGCGTGCCACACCACTGTCCCGAACGGTCGGTGAGATCAACTCGAGGAAACCGGTTCCAGTGGTAAACGTCGCCACGCGCACCTGCTGGTCGGGCAGGTCGATCTCGATCGGCTCGCCGAATCCGAGCAGGCGATAGCGCTCCACCGCCTGCCGCAAGTCACCTACCACAAGCCCAACATGATGTAGCGTCCGTTCGGACGTCACACGATCTGCCTGTGCCAATGGCTAGCGCCTCGAGCCAGCGCCGCGACGCACCGGCACGTTGGCGGTGAAATTATCACCGCGCTCGGTGCGCGTCAGATTGATTTGCAGCTGGTCGGCATCGACATCGAGATGCTTGGACAGGATTTTGAGAATGTCGCCGCGAATCGCATCCATCACTTCGGGCGTGATCTTGACATGATCCTGCACGAGCACTTCGACGAGTCGTTGTTTGGCAACGTTTGCGCTGGACGGGGCTCGCCGCGTTGAGCTACGGCCAAGAAGCGCATCGAGGAAACCCATCGTTAGCTCGCACCTTTCCCTTGAACCGGCGCGGAGCGGTTACCGCGAAGTCCGATTGAACGCAAGAACTTGTGCCAGGCGCCATCCGGTTCTTCCAAGACCATGAGCGGTACATCGGCGCCGTTGATGCGCGCGGCGATGTTGCGGAAGGCCTGGCCCGCGCGCGATTCCATATCAAGCGCAGCCGGTTCGCCACGGTTGGTCGACGTGACGATCGACTCGTCGTTCGGCACGACCCCAAGCAGCGGAATCGCCAGAATCTCACTGACGTCGTCGACGCTCATCATGTCGCCGCGCCGGACCAGTGCCGGATCGAGTCGATTGATGATCAACTTCGGCGTCGGTAGTTCGGATGATTCGACTAGCCCGACAATCCGGTCGGCGTCACGCACCGAAGAGACCTCGGGATTGGTCACGACCACGACATCGTCAGCCCCAGCGATCGAGTTGCGGAAGCCCTGTTCGATACCGGCCGGCGAATCGATGAGCGTGTAGTCGAACTGGCGACGCAGCTCCTCGCAGAGCGTCCGCATCTGTTGCGGCGAAACGGCGTCTTTTTCGCGCGTCTGAGCCGCCGGGATGAGATAGAGGCTGTTGAGCCGCTTATCCCGGATCATCGCCTGACGCAGCTTGCAGGTGCCTTCAACGATATCGACCAGATCGTAGACGATCCGGTTCTCAAGTCCGAGTACGATATCGAGGTTACGCAAGCCGATATCGGCGTCGATCAAGACGACCGACCGACCAAGCGCGGCCAGCGCCGCCCCGATGTTGGCGGTCGTGGTCGTTTTCCCGACTCCACCCTTTCCGGACGTTACTGTAACGATCCGGCCGAGCGTACTTTGCTGTCGCTCTTCTCCCATATCCCTACCTCAATGCCTGGTCGCGCCGAGGCGCATCGGGCCAATACGTCTTCAGTGTGCGTGCTACGCTCGTGCTCCGCGCCGTTCCGGCCGCCACGGTTCGACGATAATCTCGCCGTTATGCACGCGGGCAACCATTGGGATATCCGGACCCAAATCGCGCTGGTCCGGTGGTCGTGCGAAGATCGTTGCGATCCGAAGCTGGGTCGGCGTGAAGCGAAGCGCGGTAATGATTGCCCCAAAATCGCCATCAATTCCCGCATGGACGGTTCCACGTATCGCGCCCCAGACAATGACATCGCCGGCCGCCAGCACTTCGGCCCCCGCGTTGATATCGCCCAGGACGACGACATCGCCATCGGAACGAACCGACGAGCCAGAGCGCAATGTGCGGCGCACATACAACGCCGATGATTCTCCCTCAGCAGCCGGCTGCTGGCTCACGACCGCTCCATCCTCAACCTGCGACACAATCCGGAGCGGCTGATAGCCCCAGGAGCGCAGAAGTTCGCCATGCCGCGGCACGTTGGAGATGACGGTGCGCAGGCGCACCCCCCGCTCTTCGAGCAAGGCCCGCAGGGCGACAATTTCCTCCACGTTCGGCAAGCGTGTCCCATAATCGATCACCAGTTCAGACTGCTGAAAAAACTCACCGCCACCGTCGATACTGCCGCGTACCATACCCAACAGTGCCGGTAGTGGGGCCTCGGCCGGCAGGCGAAGCACCAGACCATCGCGCGTGCCGCGGACGCGAACCTGGTCATCCGCTCCTTGATACCGCTCAGCCATCGGACTGGCGCTCCTTTCCAACCGGACGTTCCTCACCCGACCACAAATGTCGCACCGGACCAAACGTGCTGCGCCGTATAAAGCATCTAGGCCGTCGGCGGTGGTGTCGCCGGTGGTGGTGGAGTCTTACCAAAATGCGCGGCCAGAATCGCGTCAGCCACCGGCACCGCGTAAGTCGCCCCTTCGCCACCGCTTTCGATCAACACCACGACCGCGATCTCCGGATCGTCGAACGGCGCGAAGGCCGTAAACCAGGCATGCGAGTGTTTGTATTTTCC
>CALAGB010000491.1 GCA_937891245.1 uncultured Thermomicrobiales bacterium
GAGCCGTAACGGGCTGCTCATCGCGTCGCGCTGGCCGCTGCGACGCCTCAAGTCCGTGGCCGCACCTGCCGAGCAATGCCGCTGGCTGCTGGTGCGGATCGAGGCACCGTTGCCGTTTACGCTTGGTGCGATGCACATTCCGTTGACCGTGAGTGGCCGCAAAGAACTCGATCTCAGCGCGATCGAGCGGCTCATTCGCGGCTGGCGGCGAGGGCCGGCACTGCTCATCGGTGATACGAATTCCGGTCGCCCCGAGATCGACGAGCAATCGCCGGTATTCGGGCCACGCATGACCGCCTGGTTCGACGAACTCGACGCACGCGGTTGGGCGGACGCGTTTCGCTACCTCCATGGCGATGCCCGGGTCTATACGTGGTATTCGCCGAACGGAGGCAACGGTTTCCGCCTCGATCAGGGCTTCGTCAATCGTCATCTGCTGCCACGTCTACGGCAGGCGGGGTACGTCTGGGGGCAGCCGTCCGGCGTTCCAGTCGCGGAGAATCGTACGCTCCTCAGCGATCACGCCGCGCTGCTTCTGGATTTCGATGCGTTGGCGGAGCCCCTGCATTCCCTCAGGGATGACTCACCCACACGCTGACGGCGCTTAATCGGTTGACGTTGAACGCCGGCTCGCAAGCCAGGCGCGGGCGGCCTCGAGATCGCTGTTCGTTAGCGCGTGCCCGCCGGGTTGCCAGACGAGTGTGACCTGCGCGCCGAAACGTTCGAAGAGCGCGGCGAGATGTTCACTCTGCTCTGGCGCGATGAGTTCGTCGTGACAGGCGGCCGACATGAAGATCGGCGTGCTTCCCAGATCCGGCGCGTCGTCCGGCTCGAATGGCACCATCGCACGGAAGAGGATCGCCCCGTCCAGCACGCCAGGATGCCGCAGGAGCAGGCTGCCGGCGACGTTGGCACCGTTGGAGTAGCCGGCCGCAAGTACCTGGCGCGGATCGAAACCGTACCGCTCGGCGGCGGCCGTGACGAATTCGGCCAGCGCATCGGTCTGCCCGATGAGATCGGCCTGATCGAAGACGCCTTCGGCCAGCCGGCGGAAGAAGCGCGGCATGCCGTGCTCCAGCACCCGTCCGCGCGGGCTGAGCAAATTGGCCCCCGGCATGAGCGCCGGGCCGAGCGGCAACAGGTCGTCCTCGTTCCCGCCGGTGCCATGAAGCAGGAGGAGCGTCGGCGCGTGCTCGACATCCGGTGCCGCGAAGAAGCGGTGTGTGAACGCGAGTTCCGGAGTCGACATGTCTGGCCTCTCGTTCTGTCGGAGTGTCGGTAGTTGATCTTCGATCGTGGCGCGCTCAGATTCAACCCACGGCGGCAGCATCAGCTGTCTGCCAAGTTGCTCGACTGGTTCGTCGACGTCGAAACCCGGCCCATCGGTCGCGATCTCGAACAGGACATCGCCCGGCTCCTGGAAATAGATCGACTGGAAATAATATCGGTCGAGCACCGGCGTCACATCGAGCCCTGCACTCGCTATGCGTTCGCGCCAGTCGAGTTGGGCGGCGGCGTCGGGCGTGCGCCAGGCAAGATGGTGGATGGCGCCGGTGCCGGTTGCCGCCTTCCAGAAACCGGCGGCCGATTGAAGATCGAGGAGATGCCCCGGTGCCGATCGATCGCTGCTGGCATAGCGCATCCGTCCGTTCTGTTCGCCCAGCCGTTCGAAGCCGAGCGTTTGGGTGAGCAGCTCCGCGCTGGCAGCGAGCCCTTCCACCCAGATCGTCGCGCTGTGAACGCCGCGAATCGCGTGCTCGGCGGGCACCGCCCCGCCCTCCCAGATCGCCACGTCCGGTGCGTCTGTCTGACCGATCAGCTCGATCGTTAGACCGTCGGGATCATGCAACACGAGCACCGGCTCATCGAAACGCCGCTCCGGTCCGTTGTAGGGGATGCGTTGTTCGATCAGCCGGTGCATCCAGTAACCGAGTGACGAGCGCGGGATGGCGAGCGCGATCGCCGTCGCTTGCCCGGCTCCCGCCCGTCCCCGATTGCCGTTCGGCCAGACGAAGAAGGTGAGAATCGTGCCGGGGGTGCCGGACGCGTCGCCGTAATAGAGATGATAGGAGCCGGGATCGTCGAAATTGACCGTGCGCTTGACCAGTCGCAAGCCGAGAACGCCGCTATAGAAGTCGATATTCGCGTTCGCATCGCTCGCGATCGCCGTAATGTGATGCAGAGCGGGTATGCGGGCGTCCACGGTGTGTTGCTCCCTCTGGCTCACTGGCGGTCGCGATCAATCGCATCGTCTTCGGTTCACACTATCTTACAGCCAGAGCAACGCCACCTCGCGGTGAACACCACGCCGCCGCACGCTTGGCTGGCCGGTGGCGTGGGCCCGGATGACCCCGTTGCTGGCCGCTCGCTGGAACTGAACCCTGCCCACGACCTGCACGGCGACGCCAGTCCCACTGTTCATCGCCTTGATACCCGGGCCACTGCCACTCGAGCGGTCACGCGGCGCTGATACTGAATTGCGATGAACGCGACCAGCCTGCGCTAATCGTTCGCCCCCGGTGACCGGTACGTGATCGATGACGCCGTGCGGAGAGCGGTAAGCGTCTCATCAACGGACATCAGCACCGTCGTCTGGAACGAACTCACAGCTCCGCCACCACTGATCGCGAGCGCGGTCGCAGCCATCGAGACATTGTCCGGAGCCTCCCACAGGTTATAGCCATCGTACTCACCGAAGGCATACCAGAACCCGTGCAGCGTTCCCCCGACCGACTCGATATATTGCTGGGCGGCGGCGCGACGATCCTCGGGGTTCTGCATGAGCTTGGCCCATGTGGCGGGTGTATAGCTGAAGCGGGTCAGGTAGAGCGGCATGAAGTTCCCCCCTTCGTGTGCGACTGAATGTTTGAGACCGTCAGGAGATTGCCAGTACATTACTGGCGTCTCGCGCCTTTGTCAACTCGGACCCACCTCGCGTCGAACCGCTTCCGCGTGGTGCGCGCGCAAGCTCCAATGGTGGAACTTTTGTCGCGTGCTCGACGTCTTCACAACAGGGACGAAATCACGCACAAGGAGCGATGTACGATGAGCCGAAAGCCGATCGTTGCCGTGGTGCTCAGCCTCCTGGGATTGCTTATCGCGCTACCGCTCCCACGGTCATGCCTCGCCTGCTCGTGCGCGCAGCCAACCACTCCGGCTGGCGGCTGGACTCGCGCGGCGCTCCTCACACAGGGTGACGTCGTCTTCCGCGGCAAGGTCGTACACGCCGGGCCGCTACGGGTTCTGGGCGGAGGTGCCACGGACGGTACCTATACGGTCACGTTTCAGGCGGACGAGGTCTGGAAGGGCGCAGTGACCGGGTCAGTCGTGGTCCAGGCCGGCCAGGGAGGCGGTGACTGCACGATCCCGTTCCAAGTCAGCCAGGAATGGCTCGTCTACGGACATGGTGATCCATCCGGCGTCGTCACGACGGGCATCTGCTCGCGTACATCACAGCTTGCGGGCGGACGGAATGCGGGCGACCTCGCCGTACTCGGATCGGGCACACCTGTACCCGCAACCGACTCGACAATCCCGAGCCCGCTCATCTCGACGATGACGGCTGAACCCACGGAAGACGTACGCATGGCCGATGTCCAGCCACAGGAAACGACCTCGCCAGATTTACAGTCCCAGATGACCGAACGGGATCAGAATAGGCGGCCCATCACGCTCTGGTTTGTCGCTGCTGGCGGTGTGCTGGCTCTGGCGGTGATCCTGGTCGCCGTCCACAGACAGCAGGCGAAGAGACGCCGATAACGTTTCGCAGTCTAGCCGACTCGTACCAACCTTGCCACGGTCTCGACATGCACCGTCTGCGGATAGAAATCCCACAAACTGAGGTGGTCGAGGCGGTAACCGGCGCGGGTGAAGTGGGCGGCGTCGCGGGCGA
>CALAGB010000492.1 GCA_937891245.1 uncultured Thermomicrobiales bacterium
CCGAAGGCCAGGATACGCACCAGGAGCCCGGCGCGGCTCGACTGGCGTCCCCGTTTAGTGCGGATGAACGCCGGATTAACCGAACGCGAGCGCCGGCCGGCGGGTCGCCTTCGCCCGCGTGAATCGCTGCGACCGGGGCGGCGACTGTTGCTCCTGCTCACGAAACCTCACACATGACGCCACGCACCTGCCAATTCCAGCGAAGTACAACCAAGGGCGCGGACGCGCGTCGATGATACCATGTGCGTTTTCGTCAACCCGACGTTCGTTCGCGCGGCCGCATGCTACAATGCCGGCGATTTTCACCGGGATCATCATCCGCGGAACGCAACCGGCCGTCACCACCTTCGCAGGAGAAATACTATGGATCTACAGTTACAGGGAAAGGTCGCTCTCGTCGCCGCCGGTAGCAAAGGGCTCGGGCGCGCTGTCGCGACCGGGCTGGCACGAGAAGGCGCACACGTCGCTCTCTTTTCACGCGACGCCGAACGGATCAACGCCACCGCCGAGGCGATCAAGGCGGAAACCGGCGCCGAGGTGCTGCCACTCGTCGCCGACGTGCTGCACCCGGAACAGATCACGGCCGCCATCGACGCGACCGTCAAGCAGTTTGGCGGGCTCGACGTGCTGGTGACCAACGCCGGTGGGCCACCGCCCGGTTCATTCGAGACGGTAAGCGATGCTGATTTCGTCAACGCGATCGAACTCAATCTCCTCAGCACGATTCGCCTCTGTCGCGCCGCGGTACCGCATATGAAAGAGCACGGCGGCAGCATCGTCACGATTACGTCAATCTCGGTCAAGCAGCCGTTGCAGGATCTGATTCTCTCGAACACGGCGCGCTCCGGTGTACTGGGACTGGTCAAGTCGATGGCCAACGAACTCGGCAAATACAACATCCGCGTTAACAACGTCGGCCCCGGCCCCACGCGTACCGATCGCATCCTCAATTTGGCCCGCGCTCGCGCCGAACGCGACCAGATGCCACTCGAAGACGCGCTCACCGAGAGTGCCATGGGGATCCCGCTCGGCCGGCTCGGCGAACCCGAGGAGTTCGCCAACGCCGTCGTCTTCCTCGCCTCCCCGGCCGCCAGTTACATTAGTGGCCAGACGCTTCTGATCGACGGTGGCGCCTATGCCGGGACGTTGTAGGCAGCGTTGACTCGTGGACAGAGGGCGCCGGACGCGGCTATAATCGCCGCCGTTGAGGCCCAGCATCCGACGCGTGCGTTACGATCAACACTCGGAGGCCCACCGGTTGCCGCAATGGGCGATGTGTCCCGACGGAGCGGCAGCGGGCCTTGCTTCCCTGTTTGGGACGCCAATCGCATACGGCTATCCAGGCGCTTTCGCGGTGGGACCGCCTCACGGGGGAGGGTCCGTTGAAAATACTCCTCGTCTCTCCGTTCGACTTCAGCTATCCGGGTGGAGTCAACGAGCATATCCTGCATCTCGATCAGCAATTCCAGTCGCTGGGGCACACTACCCGTGTACTCTCTCCACGTTCTGACGAAGAAGGTGAAGAAGACGACGGCCATTTTTACAAGCTCGGGGTCACCTGGCCGGTTCCGTCGAACGGCTCAACCGCACGGATCACGCTTTCGCCCTTCGTCAACGGCAAGGTCAAGGATTTCCTCCAGCGCGAGGAATTCGACATCGTGCATCTACACGAGCCGCTGGCACCGACGCTCCCTCCGTTCGTGCTGCTCCATTCAAAATCGGTCAACATCGGTACCTTTCATGCCGCGCGCACCTCGAACTTCGGATATCTCTACGCCAAGCCGATCCTGTCGCACTTCCACGGCAAGCTCGACGCACGCATCGCCGTCTCATCGGCCGCGCGCGATTTTGTCTCGCAATATTTCCCCGGCGATTACGAGGTGATTCCGAACGGCATTGATATCGACCGTTTCGGACCGAGCGTCGAGCCGATCCTGCGCTACCGCGACGGCCGGCCGAATATCCTCTTTGTCGGACGCTATAATGAATCGCGGAAGGGACTCAAATATCTTCTGCGTGCGTTTGCGCTGGTGCGGCAGGAGTTCCCGCAGGCGCGACTCCTCGTGGTCGGACCGGGAACGCCGAAGCGCTTTGAACGCGAGATCGACCGCTATGAGCTCGACAACGTCGAGTTTATCGGCCCGGTCACGGCTCAGAAGCTCGCCAGTCTCTACGCCACCTGCGATGTGTTCTGCGCGCCATCGACGGGACGCGAGAGCTTCGGCATTGTTTTGTTGGAAGCAATGGCGTCGGGAAAACCCGTCGTCGCGACCAATATCCGCGGCTATTCGGCGGTTATCCGTCACGGGGTCGATGGGCTGCTGGTCGAACGGAAGAATCCGGAAGCGCTGGCGATCGCGCTGGTGCACGTGCTGGCCGATGATCAACTGCGCGAACGCTTCGGACAGGCCGGCCGGCTCCGTGCTGAAGACCACTCGTGGCCGGTCGTCGCCAAGCGCGTGCTCGATATCTACGAACGCACTCTGACGCGGGTCGGACGACAACGGTCGATGATGTCGATCCCGTCCTATTTTGCGTCGCGTCGTTAGCGGAGTGAGTGATACGGCATGATCAGCGCCCACGTGGGAGGCTGGGTTCGCGGCCAACTTCTTCAACTTGGCACGCTCCTCTCCCGGCTGAACCTCTCACCCAACTGGTTCACCATTGTTGGGTTGCTGCTGAATATCTTCGTCGCGGTCGTCATTGGACGCGGCAATCTCATCTGGGGCGGCGTTTTACTGCTCGGGGCCGGGCTCTTCGATACGCTCGATGGCGCCGTCGCACGGGCATCGGGCCAGATTACGCGCTTCGGCGGTTTCCTCGACTCGACGCTTGATCGCTACTCCGAAGCCGCCGTCTATCTCGGCCTGCTCGTCTATTTTCAGCACCACGACGCCAGCCATCATGCAATCCCACTCGTTTATGCCACGGCGATCGGTTCGCTCATGGTGAGCTATGCGCGTGCGCGTGCCGAAGCAGCGGGCATCAAGGCCGAAGTCGGGCTGTTTGCCAGGGCCGAACGGATCATCCTATTGGCGGTCTTTCTCATCCTCGGTTGGGAAGTCTGGGCCGTCTGGATACTCGGCATCCTGACAAACGTGACGGCGTTCCAGCGGATGTTCCATGTCTGGCGTGTCACCAGCAAGTCGGACCAGCGTTAACCCGGTGAGCGACGAGCGTGGGGGCCGGGACGTCGCCGCTACCAATACGACAAATGATCCGCGAAACGACGATGACGTCGCTGAAGACGACTATCCACTGACCTTTCGCTCGCTCGTCTTTTGGGCCATCGTCATCATTCTCGGGCTGCTCGGCACCTGTATTCTCGTCGCGATCTTGCTGGCACTGATGAAAGGCTCCTGACGTAGCCAACCGCTTCCCCATGTCCATGCGTCTGTCGATGGAGAGGATCTCACCCGATGGTTGATCGAAGAGGAGGGCTCAAGCGGGCCGGAATCGCGGTGCTCGGGTTGTCGCTGTGCGCGCTCAGCTTCACCGCGTGCGGCTCCAAGGGGAGTCCGGATGCCAGCGCCACGCCGGGACTTGCCGGCACGGCCATCCCGATGATGACGATCGTTACTCCAACGCCCGGCCTGCCTCCGGCCCCCGGGGCGACGCCGACCGAAGAAGCGCAACCCACGCAGAACGACCAGAACGGCCAGAACGGAACCTATACCGTCCAGTCGGGCGACACCCTTTATTCGATCGCCAGTAAGTTCAACGTGACGATCGACGCCCTAATGCAGGCGAACTCGATC
>CALAGB010000493.1 GCA_937891245.1 uncultured Thermomicrobiales bacterium
AAAACCTACTGCTTGATGATCTGGCCGTCCGGCAGGCGGACTTCGCCCCAGCCGACGTTTTCGTGGGTGTGCAACTTGATCTTCTTGAACTGCGTGACGATCGCGCCGACCAGCACCTCGCCATGATGCCGCAGCGCTGACGGCTCACCCTGGCTGAACTGATCGATCACCTGGACACGCACCGAAAGGCTGGCGTCGGTGTAGTAATCGACGTTAACCGGGTGGATGTACGCCTTCTTCTCGTCCCAGTCGAGCTTGTCGACGTGGTATTGCTGGCCCTCGTGGATGTAGATGGCATCGGTGTGGACCAGCATCGGCGCGGCAAACGTGTCGACCTGGCCAATGACGCGTGGTTGCGCGCGATCGCTCTGGTCGATGATGACGACATTGGCGCGGGCAGCCGTGCGCAGGCTGATCGCCTCGGCCGGATACGTCTCGGCTGTCCAGAACCAGGTGTCGTTCGCTTGATGCAGAATCCCGTCCTCTTCAAGAAAACTCAAGATTTCCTGCGTGGCGACGCTCCCGAAGTCATCTCCCGCATGAAACGGAAGCTCGAAGGCCGCGCATTTGATGTGGTCGACGAGAATCAGCAGGTTATCTGGATTGATCAGCCCGTTCTCGGGCCGGCTCCCGAAAAAGTAGTCCGGATGTTGCACGATGAACTGATCCAGCGGTGCCGACGAGGCGACCAGGACCGCCAGCGAAACGCCCTCGCGCCGGCCGGCTCGACCTGCCTGCTGCCAGGTGCTGGCGATGGTACCGGGATAGCCGGTCATCACGCAGGCGTCGAGTGAGCCGATATCGACGCCGAGTTCCAGGGCGTTGGTCGAGACGACGGCGCGGACGCTGCCGTCGCGCAGGCCGCGCTCAATCTCGCGGCGTTGTTTCGGCAGGTATCCGCCGCGATAGCCGCGCACGCCCCCTTTGGAGCCGAATTTCGAGGGCACGGCTTCGCGCAGGTAGGTGAGCAGCACCTCAGCCGTCACACGGGCACGGGCGAAGACGATCGTATGCACATTCTTGCGGATCAATTCGGTCGCCAGTGAGGTTGCTTCGAGCGTCGCCGAACGGCGAATGCCGAGCTGCCGGTTGACGACGGGCGGATTGTAAAAGGCGAGCTCCCGGCGGCCGTGCGGCGCGCCGTCCTGATCGATCACCACCACCGGCGCTTCGATCAAGCGCTCGGCCAGCTCGCCGGGATTCGCGATCGTGGCCGACGCCAGAATGAAGACCGGATCGGAGCCGTAGTGACGGCAGATCCGGCGCAAGCGACGAATGACGTTGGCGACATGGGAGCCGAAGACGCCGCGATAGCCGTGCATTTCATCGATCACCACGTAACGCAACTGCTCGAAGAGGCTGTGCCACTTCGTGTGGTGCGGCAGGATGCCGGAATGCAGCATGTCCGGATTCGTGATGACGACGTGCCCGGCGCTGCGGATCAAACGCCGGATCGAAGCCGGTGTGTCGCCGTCGTAGGTGTGCGTCTTGATGTCGGCACCGGCCGCCTCGATGAGACTGTGGATGCTGGCGTACTGGTCTTGAGCCAGGGCCTTGGTTGGGAAGAGATACAGGGCACGTGCAGTCGAGTCATTGATAATCGCGTTGAGCACCGGCACGTTGTAACAGAGCGTCTTGCCGGACGCGGTACCGGTCACGATGGCGGTGTGCTTACCCTCCTGGACGCTGGCGTACGCCGCGGCCTGATGCGAATAGAGTGCATCGATACCGCGTCGCTTGAGCGCTTCAGTGAGGTTTGGATGAAGGTCGGCCGGGAAGGGAGCCGTGACCGCGGCCGTCGCCGGGATCGATTTCCAGGCGGCGAAGTGCGGCGCGAAACGCGGGTCTGCTCGCAGGTCGTCAATCGCGCCCTCGACCGACATGAACCCTCCGTCTCGCGCAGTACGGCGTCAGCGAACAAACGTTCTGTGCTGCCAGGAGTATAGCACCGGCGCGAACGATCGCTCGATCGATGACGTCAGCTGTCGAAGGACGCGATGATCCGCTTGACAAGAGCAAACGAGCGGGCGCCCAGTTCGCCGCTCACTTCGGCAAGTGATGGCCCGGCATCGCTATGTTCGGTGGCGCTGTGCAGTTCGTTGTTCGAAATATCTTTGATCGCCAGCATCGGCACTTCGTAGATGGCGCAGACCTGAGCGATGGCAGCCGCTTCCATCTCTTCGCAGAGCGAATGATGCCGGTCATGCAACACGCCGATACGTTGTGGGTCCTGCGTCCAGCAGTCGGCCGAGCCGATCACGCCGGTATGGACCATTGGAGTGCGAGCGCCTGTTCTCGCGGCCGGCCAGGCATCCGGTTCCCAGTCGCGAGCGGCATCGCTTGCTCGCCGCAATAGTTCACGATCGGCCCGCAGCAAATCGGTCAGTGTGACTTGACCGTTCAGGCGGTAACGAAAGCCGGCGTAGCGTTCGCTGCCATCTGGAAGAGTGATGAGCGACCCGTAGGCGACGACTTCCGACCCGATCACGACGTCGCCGGGAAAGATCTTCTCGTTATGGGCGCCGGCACAACCGAAATTGATGACGGCACAAGGGCGTACTCCGGCCAGAAGCACGGCGGTTGCTGCCGCAGCGTTCACCAGGCCAATGCCGCTCGCTAGTGCGATGACTGGGCGCTTACCCAATACTCCCCGCTCGGCACTCCACGGACCGAGCAGCAGGCTGCTGCGCCCGTCAAGGCATTTGACGGCGTGGCTCAGCTCACTTTCCATGGCACAGATCACCGCGATCGGAGCGTTCGCGTCGTTCATACATTATCGCCTTTTCACGTAACGACATCGTCGTCGATCGTGCGTACCAATCGGACATTGAATCACATGTCGTCCGATCGGCAAATGAGGGGAGCATTGACCGGCGCCGCGCGAAGTGCCACACTGGTGTTCGATCCGTTCGGCGGATCAGGCATTCTGTTTTCGACGTCGTGAAGCGGCAGCGGGTACCGATCTTGAGCGGATCGGCGCACGCGGGGGAACACCGGTGCAAGTCCGGGGCTGTGCCGCAACTGTAACATCGGGCGTCCGTGCTCGATGAAGCCAGACTACCCATCGTTGCCGCGTCCAACAGCTCCTCGAGCGAAGGAGAAAGGACGCCCCATGCGCCACACACTCCGCGAATAATCCTCCAGACGAGCTTGTTCATCTTGATCGCTCGCGTCGCGGCGTTCTCTCGTCGCGTCCTCAAGGAGGATTTCGGTGAAACACCGCATCGTTCTCTTACTCGTGCTGGCATTGCTGGCACCGTTCGTTCTGGTTTCTCCCATCTCGGCCGCGGACAATCCGGCAATCGCGCCGGCGGTCAAATGGCTGACTACCCAACAACAAGCGGATGGCAGCTTTCTCGGCTTTAGCGGAAAGGCCGACCCAGGAACGACCGCCGATGTCGCTCTTGCGTTGTCCGCTGCGGGAACCGATCCGGCCACCGTCGCGCACGGCGGACCATCGATAATCGATTACCTTCGATCCACGGCAGGCGAGTACGGAATGACGGTGGCCGGTGCCGCCAAGCTCACGTTGGCGGCCGTCGCTGCCGGAGACGATCCGCGCGATTTCGGCGGGCAGAACCTGGTGCAGGCGATGCTGACAAAACTCGATCGGCAAACCGGGCTCTTCGACCCCCAGCTTTACGTTCATGCCGACACCATTCTGGCACTCGCGGCGGCCGGCCAAACCATTCCAGCCGCGGCGATAACCGCACTCGATCAGCATCAGGCTGACAATGGCGGTTGGGCGGTCACCGGGG
>CALAGB010000494.1 GCA_937891245.1 uncultured Thermomicrobiales bacterium
GCCATACTCGAAACCGCGGTCGGTGCTGCTCCGGACGACTGAATCGGCGTCGGCGTCCCTTCGGCCGTCGAGGTGCCGCTTGTGCCGGCACTGGTCGATTCAGTAGCAGTTGTCGGCGTCTTATCCGAGCCGCCCCCGCACGCCGCGAGGAGTCCAACCGCCGGGAGCGCCAGTGAGGCTCGCAACACGCTCCGGCGTGTCAACAACATGGTCATCTCCTACCCCCTGTGTTCTCTTACGCCGAGCGTCGCGACT
This sequence comes from uncultured Thermomicrobiales bacterium, assembly GCA_937891245.1. Lineage (GTDB taxonomy): Bacteria > Chloroflexota > Chloroflexia > Thermomicrobiales > Thermomicrobiaceae > CALAGB01. The sequence continues at coordinate 256 of CALAGB010000494.1, forward strand.
CAGCGCTTGCACATGCCTGCGTTCCGACGATCGGGTGACGAACCAGCCGCTCAATCGGGCGCAACCGTCAGAATGAGCGCGCACAAGACGCCCGGGCAGCGTTGTTGCTGCTCGGAAGTATCGTCTCCCCGCAGACAAGCGCGAACTCGTTTTGACGTGCTCAAGGCTAGCCGTTTGGAGGGCGCGTGTCAAGCGCGATCATGTACGCTTAGGACATGAGCGTTCAATTGTTGTGTAACGTGAACGATAACAATTCACTGATTTCGTCGGTTTCCGTTCTGCATATAGCGCATGCGGTAGCGGCGTATACGCCGCACACGTCAGGCAGCAAGCAAGGCCGATCGCAGGCGCGATTGACACGTTGTTCGAACGGCCGCTAGACTGAGACGGCGCGGGCAACATACATGCGCGATGCGTTAACAATACGTATCGCATGCACGCCGTCTGTTCGGCAACGGAGCGGGCAGTGCGGCAGGGTTTCACGCTCAACGGAGGGAGCACGCGATGTCTATTCATCATGGTGAACCGATTATCGACTGTGATATTCACCAGCGCACACGCAAGCCGGAAGATCTCTTCCCGTATTTGCCGCGGGTGTACCAGGAACGCATTCGGCTCTATACCACCGGGCTGAGCCAGCGCGCCGGCTACCCGAACGGCGGCGATCGCGGTTATCGTTCCGACTCGTACCCCGATGGCGGCGGACCGGCCGGCTCCGATCTCGAACTGATGCGTCGGCAGCACCTCGACCCGAACAACGTCGAGTACGGGATCCTGCTCGGACAGGAGTACCGACCAATTCCGGCGCTGCCCGATGTCGATTACGCGGCAGCCCTATCGGCGGCCTACAACGACTGGATGATCGAGCACTGGCTGGAGAAGGAAGACCGGCTGCGCGGCGCTGCCATCGTCCCGAGCCAGGAACCAAAGCTCGCCGCCAAGGAGATCGACCGCATCGGTGACCGGTCGGACATCGTCGGTGTACTCGTACCGAACGGCACGCATGTCCTCTACGGCAAGCGCTTCTACGACCCGATGTATGATGCCTGCGTCAACCACAACCTGCCGCTCGTCATCCATACCGGCAACGAAGGCGACGGGATGAATGGCGCCGCTTCGTATTACATCGAGAAGCGCCAAGGTCGCCCGCTCGGCTACCAGGAACACCTCGCCAGCATGATCTTCGAAGGTCTCTTCGAGCGCTACCCAACGCTCAGAGTGATGTTCGTCGAGGGTGGTTATATCTGGCTACCAACATTCCTCTGGCATATGGACGCCGACTGGAAGGCGCTCGGGAACGAGACACCCTGGGTGAAGAAGGCGCCAAGTGAGTACGTCTTCGAACATTGCCGCTTCACGACGCAACCGATGGAGCAGCCGGAGCCACAGCGTCGCCTGCTGACCGTCTTCGAGTGGGCCAAGGCGGAAACGACGCTCTGCTTCGCTTCCGACTACCCGCACTTCGACTACGATTCACCGGAGCAATCGCTTCCCGTCATGCCAGAAGAGTTGCGCCGGCGCGTCTTCTCTGAAAACGCCCGCGACTTCTACGGCCTGCCGAAGCGCCAACCCGCCGAAGCGGCGGCCGTCACGGCGTAGTCAGCCTTCACCCCGGTCCCTCTCCCAGAATTGGGAGAGGGGTGACGTAGGGTGAGCGGGTTAACAGTCCTGCGACGTGCGTAGGGGATGACCAGGGCGCCATAAATGTCGCCCCTACGCCCGCAGAGATTCCGTAGGGCTCCACCATTCGCGGCGCCGAAGCGACTTTCGTCACGCGTCATCTCCCCTCTCCCGCGCTACGCGGAGAGGGGCCGGAGATGAGGACCGCCTCAGGCCCCGCCCGCCTCGATGATCGCCCGCATGCCGAGGATGTCGGCCAGGCGCTCGTGGCGGTCGATGGCGGCGGCAATGCCCCGCTCCTTTTCTTCGATCGCTTCGACCGCCGCGACGACGGTCGCCAGATGGGCTCGCGGAATAACGATGACTCCGTCATCGTCGGCCAGGATGTAATCCCCAGGGTTGACCACCACCTCGCCAACGCTCACCGGCACCTGGGTCAGGCCAAGTCGCCGGTTGACGCCGACGCGCGGGGTCACCTGACGTGCGAACGTCGGGAAGCCGAGCCGGATGAGCCCGCTACGATCGCGCACGGGACCGTCGACGACAATCCCCGCGAAACCGCGATCACGCGCCTCACGACCCATCAGTTCACCGAAGAGCGCACCGGCGCGGCCGTCCGATTCACCATCGACGACGAGGACATCACCCGGCGCAGCCTCCAAGAGCGCTTTATGCACCGTGATGATGCTGCCGGGATAGCACTTCACGGTGAAGGCCGGGCCGGCCAGCTTCAATCCTGGCGTGGCGCTCTGAATGGCGGGATCGAGGACACCAAATCCCTTCTGGGCGTCGGCGGTTCCGGCCGTATCGAGCCGGCTCAAGCGTGCGACCAGATTCCCCTCTGACATCATTCCTCCCTTATCCGGAACATCTACACAAATCGCTGAAATCCATGCTCGCGACCGACGAGCCACGCACCAAAAGCTCAGGCTCGATGTTCAGCTGGCGGTCCTGTTCATTCGTGCCATTGAGCAGTTGGAGTAGTTCCTGCATCGCCGTGATGCCGATCAAATAGAGGGGCATCGAGACCGTCGTCAAATCGGGTGTCACCATGTCTGAGACATCCGAGCCGCCGAACCCAACAATCGCCAGGTCGCCTGGTACGTCAATCCCGTGCGTCAAGGCGTACCGCATGGCACCGATTGCCATCAGGTCGTTGGTGGCAAAAAGCGCATCGGCCTCGATCCCGCTGGTATGCGCCCGCTGCATGGCATCAAAGCCACCCCGAAACTGATTTCCGCCGCGAATCACAAGCTGTTCGTCGAACGGTAGGCCAACTCGTTCGAGGCCTGCTTGATAGCCGCGAAAGCGCGCATCATCAACCTCATTCGGAAAATTAAAACCGAGATACACGATGCGGCGGCGACCGATCGCGTAGAGATGCTCCACCGCCATGGCCGCACCACTGTCGTAACCGGTCCAGATCACTGTGCTCGAAACTTGCGGGACGCGTCGATTGACGAGAACCACGGGCGAAAGCCCGGAGATCGCCTGTCTCAATGTCTCGTCATCGAGCCGCGAATTGCAGATGATGACGCCGTCGACCCGGTGATCGCGCAGACGTTCGAGTGCTCGCAGTTCTCGCAGCGGCTCACTGGCGGTGTGAGAGAGAAAGACGCTGTAGTCCGCCTCGTAAGCACCATCCTCGACTCCTCGCGCGATCTCCGGATAGTACGGTTGAGAGATGTTCGGAAGCACGAGACCGATCACCAGTGACTGATTTGTAACCAGGCCACGGGCGAACGAGTTGGGTCGGTAGCCGAGTTCGACTATGGCCGCGCGCACACGAGACTCCGTATCGGGGCGGATACCATCTTTGCGGTTGATCACGCGCGAGACAGTTTGCCGCGATACGTGGGCGAGGCGAGCAACATCATCCATTGTCGGCGCTTGGTCACTGTTCGATCTCGGCACAAAGTCTGCCTTTCGCTATGGCGCGGTACGGCACGCGTAGATCCTCGAAGTAACGATATACCGCATCGTCCGCTCTCAGATCTCGAAGCTCGGCGCCGTACTCTGTTGACGAACGGTCAACAAGCTGCTACATTGTGAGCGCTCACGTGAGCGCTCACAATTCCATGGTCACTCTAATAAGAAAGTCGCTTGATTGTCAACCTGCATCCGCAATCAATGCGATGTGCGACAGTAAAGGGGGCATAACCGTCGTGTATATGATGAGTCACCCTTGGGTCGATTTTGACGCGCTGCGCCAGCGCGCCGACCTTGTCATCATCCCGTCGGGGGCGGTCGAGGTCTATGGTCAGCATCTACCAACGGGGACCGATTCGATCGTCGTCAAGGCGATCGCTGAGCGAGTCGGAGAGATTCTCGACGCCCCGGTCCTGCCGGTTCTTCCGGTCGGCTTTTCGCGGTCGCTCGGTGATTTCCCGGGGACACTCACGATTTCGACCGCCACACTCGCCGCCTATCTACGCGAAACGGCCGAGAGCGTCATCGGCTGGGGTGCCAAGCGGATTCTGTTCATCAACAGCCATCGCGGCAATATCGGCCCAATCGGCGAGGTGGCGCTCGAGCTGCAAGACCGGCATAACGTTCGCTGCGCTCAGGTCTTCTGGTGGGACTACGTAGCCGCACTCGGCAAAGATCTGGTTGAAACGGGACCGCACGCGAACGGGCATGCCTCGGAGATTGGCACGTCCATCATGCTGCATCTCGCCCCAGAACTCGTCGTTCGTGACCGGATCCAGGATCAAACGCCGACATCCGGCGTTCCGTTCGCCGACATCATTCAGTACCAGGGGATGCGCGTCCGCTCGGATACCGGCGTCGTCGGCAATCCCGAAGTCGCGACAGCCGAGAAAGGTGCGGAGCTGGTCAAGCGCGGCGTCGACCGCATCATCGCGTTCGTTCAGAGCGAGTTTGGTGGGTAGGGGCGAGGAGAACGGATATCGATGAACTACAAACCGGGGTTCACGATCTACAAGTCGATCATGCGACCGGACCAGGATCTGGTCGAGCAGTTTCGCCCACTCGTTGCCGCGAATATCTCGGACATCCAGGGGCGGCAAAACACGATGGATGCGCGGATCAAGCCGATCTACCAGCCGATGCCGACCCTCGTGGGCCCGGCACTGACCGTCAGGGCGCGGCCGGGTGACAACCTGGTGGCATTCAAGGCGATCGAACTGGCTCAGCCGGGCGACGTGATCGTTATCGCTGGCGCGTTCGATCCACACTGCTCCGTCTGGGGGGGCATCATGAGCTCGATGGCCAAGAAAAAAGGGATCGCCGGTGTCGTGACCGACGGCCTGGTGCGCGATGTCGAGCAGACGCAAGATGTTGAGTTCCCGGTCTTCGCCGTCGGGCTCACGCCCGCCGGGCCGACCAAGGAAGGCGTCGGGCAGATCAACACGCCGATTTCATGCGGCGGGGTCGTTGTCATGCCCGGCGACATTGTCGTCGGTGATCGCGATGGCGTCGTCGTCGTGCGCTGCGATGAAGCGCGCGAGGTCCTGCAACGAACGCTCGACCGTGTCGCGCTGGAGCAATCCTGGCTCGCGCGAATCGCGCGAGGGGAACTCTTCCTGATGGATTCGGACGACGAACTTCGGGCACGCGGCTGCGAAGTGATCGACGAGAGGTGAGATGAACGCGAAGCGATGACATTCACGGATGACGCGATGTGCATGCATACGACAAATATTCTGGCCGCATACGGAATCTATTTGCATTGCATCCCGAGGAGGAAGACGTGAATACGAACCAACGGGCGATTGAGAATAACGAGACCACGGTGGTAGGGTCGCTTCAGGCAGTCGCGGCGCGTCCCATGACACGTCGTGTGCTGCTGACTCGCGCGGCGATCGCGGCGGCAAGCCTGCCGCTCGCAGGCAGCCTCCTGGCTGCCTGCGGCAGTTCAAGCAAATCGACGACGACAAGCGGCGCGTCGACAACAACGACAAACGGCGCCTCGACGTCGACGACCGGGCAGAGTTCAACCTCCGCAAGCAACACCGGGGCCAGCCCGACTGCAGCCATCACGGGCGACAAACCAGTATCGGGCGGCGATGTCGTCGTGGGGGTCGCGACCACCTATATCGATGTGCTCGATCCGAACGTCACCGCGCAAACAGTCGCGCACGAGATCATGGGACCGATATTCGATACGCTGCTCGTCCAGGCTCGGGAAAGCAAGGAGCTCTTCCCACTGCTTGCCACCAAGTGGGAGATCTCGACCGACGGAAAAGAGATTACGTTTACCCTGGCCAATGGCGTCAAATTCCATGATGGAACCGACTTCAACGCCGACGCCGTTAAGGCCAATTTCGACCGGATGTCCGCCGCAGAGACGAAGTCGAGACTCGCCGGTCCGCGGCTCAGCGGCTTCTTCGATTCGGCTACAGTCGTCGATCCGTCGACGGTCAAGATCTCATTCGTCAATCCCAACGGCGCCTTCCTGACCGATCTCAGCCAGGATTTCATGGCGATGCTCTCTCCGGCCGCTGTCCAGAAATACGGCCCGGATCAGATTGGCCAGCACCCAGTTGGAACCGGTCCGTTCAAATTCGTCGAGTGGGTACAGAACAGTCACATCAAGCTCGAGCGTAACCCTGACTACAACTGGGCGTCACCGATGTTCAAGCGGAATGGCCCGGCCTATCTCGACTCGATCACCTTTCAAATCATTCCAGACGGCAGCGCTCGGGTCGCGGCGCTCGAATCGGGGCAGATCAATTACAACGATACGGTGCCGACGATCAACTACACCGCCCTGCAAAGCAACAAGAAGTTCGCCACGCTTTCGATCGAGCAGCCCGGTGTCCCCTACTGCTACATGCTCAACACAAAGCTGGCGCCGACCGACGATCCGGCAGTCCGCCAGGCGATCAACTATGGCGTCGACAAGAAGGCGATCATCCAGACGCTCTACCAGAATCTCTATACCCCGGCATACGGCCCACTCTCGTCGGTCTCCTTCGCCTACAACCCCGCGGTCGAGCAGATGTATCCCTTCAATCCCGACAAGGCGAAGCAGATTCTCGACGAGGCCGGCTGGAAGCCCGGCGCCGATGGCATTCGGGAAAAGGAT
>CALAGB010000495.1 GCA_937891245.1 uncultured Thermomicrobiales bacterium
CTTCATCGTCATCGGTCAGTTCGATCAGCGGAGCGGTGCCGCCGTGCAGGAGATGTACGCCGGTATTAACGCACAGATCATTCGCACCACGATCAAGACCGCCGAGATGATGAAGTACGCCAATAACACCTTCCATGCACTCAAGATCAGCTTCGCCAATGAGATCGGCAACCTCTGCAAAGCGCACGGCATCGACGGTCGCGACGTCATGGACATCATCTGCCAGGATGACCGTCTCAACATCTCACCGGCCTATCTGAAGCCGGGTTTCGCGTTCGGCGGGTCGTGCTTGCCGAAAGACCTGCGTGCTCTGCTCTACCGCTCGAAGGAGCGCGATATGGAGAGCCCGCTGCTCTCCGCGATTCTGGAGAGTAACCAGCGGCAGATCGAACGAGGCATTCAGATGGTTGAAGAGACTGGCCAGAAGTCGGTCGGCATCCTCGGCCTCAGCTTTAAGGCCGGTACCGACGATGTGCGCGAGAGCTCAGTGGTGCCGCTGATCGAGACGCTGGTCGGACGTGGTTTCAAGGTGACGGTCTTCGATGAGACGGTTGAACTGCCAAACCTGATCGGTGCGAACCGGACGTTCATCGAAGGCGAACTGCCGCACATCGCGACGCTGATGCGTGGCTCGATCGACGAAGTGATCGACGAGGCGGGTGTCGTCGTCGTGGCGAATGGCGGCAAGGCGTTCCGCGATGTCGCGACGAAAATTCGGCCCGAGCAGGTACTGATCGATCTGGTTGGCGCGGCGACCGTCAACGGGAGCTTCCGGGGGGAATATGAAGGAATTTGCTGGTAGACGCGTCCTGATGCTGCTCGAGAATCAGCCGTACCCACAGGATGGGCGGGTGCGACGAGAGTCGTTCACGCTGGCGGCGGCGGGCTATCAGGTAACGATTATCTGCCCCCGAAACGGCATCCAGTCGAGACACGAGACGGTCAACGGCGTTCGGGTACTTCGTTACCCGGCGCCGCCGGCCGGTGGCGGATTGCTCGGTTACCTGTTCGAATACGGCTATTCGACGGCGATCACGTTCGTCTTTTCGATCTGGGTCGCGCTGCGCGGAGGCTTCGACATCATTCACTCGCACAACCCGCCTGACACGATGTTCGTCATCGGCGCGTTCTTCAAGCTCTTTGGCAAGCGGTACGTGTTCGATCATCACGACCTCTCACCGGAGATGTACAACGCACGGTTTGACGGTAAAGGGAACCGACTCGTCTTCAAGGCGCTTGAAGTGCTGGAACGGCTCTCGTGCCGGGTGGCTGATCGCGTGATCGCGACGAACCAGTCGTATCGCGAGATGGAGATGCGACGTGGCAAGGTTCCGCCGGAGAAGATCACGATCGTACGCAACGGCCCGGAGCTTGGCCGCGTCAAACGGGTCGCGCCGGATGAAGAACTCCGCCGGAAGGCGCCGACGATCATCGGCTACGTCGGGATTATGGGCTATCAAGACGGCGTCGATT
>CALAGB010000496.1 GCA_937891245.1 uncultured Thermomicrobiales bacterium
CAATCACGGCGCCCCCTCCGCGCACCAGTTCAAGCCGCCGGGCACCTACCACTACCACAGCGGCTATTACGCCTGGATGCACGGCACCATCATCGTCACCGAGCCGAATCCGTGACCGCGGCGCCACGTATTCTCTATATCGCATCCGACACCATCGGCTCGAGCATGGCCGGCTCCGGTATTCGTGCCTGGAATCTGGCACGCGTCATCGGCGCGCAGCAACCAGTGACACTGGCGACGATCAACGATGTTTCGCTCGCGCCGCCACCCGGAGTGACGTTGCACAGCTACGCCGCTCCGGATGAACGAGCACGCGGCCGCATCCTGGCAGACCTGATCGCGACGCACGACGTCGTCATCGCCCAGCACATCCCCTACATGTACACCGATCCGGAGGTGCTGAATGAGCGCTTCCTGATCGTCGATCTGTATGCGCCCTGGATTCTGGAGAAGCTCGAGTACGCGCGGATCGATGCCGAGATTGGCGAACCAGGACGCAAGGATGACGTCGCTATTCTCAACCGACTGCTCAGCCTTGGAGACGCGTTCATCTGCGCCTCGGAGCGCCAGCGAGATTTCTGGCTCGGCGCTTTGGCAGCGGCCGATCGCCTTGACACCGCCCAGATGCGAGTCGATTCGGCGCTGCGCACGCTGATCGATGTCGTCCCGTTCGGGCTACCGTCCGAACCGCCGGTGCGGAACGGCCCCGGCCCACGCGAGAAGATCGCGGCCGTCGGCGTTGACGCCAAACTGATCCTCTGGAACGGTGGGCTCTGGAATTGGCTCGATCCTTTTACCGCGATCGAAGCGATGGGGCAGGTCGTTGAACGTGAGCCGCGCGCCCGGCTCGTCTTCATGGGCGTGCGCAGCCCATCAGGCGTCGTCGCGCCCATGCGTGTCGTCGATGATGCGCGAGCCCTGGCCGAACGACTCGATCTGCTCGGTCGCATCGTGATCTTCAACGACTGGGTGCCGTACGACGAACGTCAGAACTGGCTGCTCGAAGCGGACCTCGGGCTTTCGCTGCATCAGCCGTCGCTGGAAGCGCGCTTCGCCTACCGCACGCGGATGCTCGATAACCTCTGGTGCTGCCTGCCGGTCGTCGCGACCGAAGGAGATGTCCTGGCCGATTTGATTGATCGGGAACAGGTCGGACGCACCGCAACAGCAGGCGACGCGCACGCCGTGGCTGACGCGATCCTGGAAGCGCTCGAGGCGGACAATCAAGCGACGTACCGCCAGAATCTCCGACAAATCGCGCCCGAGCACAGCTGGGAATCGATTGCGCGCCCGCTCCTTCGGTGGTGCACACAACCGCCAATCGCCCGCTCTCCTCATGGCTCCGACCCGCGCGACGAATACACTCATCTTCTGGAGCGGACCTACAGCGAAACGGCGGATTACGCCCGGCATCTGGAGCGCGTCATCGCCGAGAAGGATCGCCAACTGGCCGAGCAGGAACTGACGGTTCGCAACCTCACTGGAGCTGCCAAACGCAAACTCCGGCATTTTCTGCCGGACTGAACATTCTATCGAGCACAGAAACACCATAACACTGTCATTCTGAACCGCAGTAAAGGATCTCTTCCCAGTTTCCCTGAATTCATGCACTGGAGAACGCGGCAGAGATTCTTCGCTGCGGCTCAGAATGACAGAGAGGTCAGGTTCATACGGAGGCAGGTGGTTCGATTTCGAGCAGAACGACGCTTTCTTGCTCATTCGGGTCTGTGCGGGCGAGGACCGCGACACACGGTTCGCTGTCGCTCAGGTTGGCCGGCAGGTGCGGCATACCAGCCGGGATATAGAGGAACTCGCCTGCCTGCATCTCCAGATACTTTTGCAAACCTTCGCCGTACCACATCCCAGCCTGGCCCGAGATGACGTATATCGTCGTCTCGTGTGCTTCGTGCAGATGTGGCTTCGCGCGGCCGCCTGGCGGGATCGTGAGCATGTGCATGCAGATGCCGGTCGAGCCGGCCGTCTCCTGCGAAATGCCCGCGAAATAGGAAAAGCCCTGTTTGCCGGAGAAGCCGGAATCGGGCCGGATGACGACGCAGTCGGGGCCATGTTCACTGCTCATGCGTTCACCCATCCTTCACGCCTGGCGTCAGGATTCGTAGCGCCGGAAGATCGCCACCGCGTTCTGCCCGCCAAAGCCGAAGGCGTTCGCCATCGCGCTATCGACCCGCATCTCGCGTGGCTTCAGCGGCGTGTAGTCGAGATCGCATTCCGGATCGGGATTCACCAGGTTGATCGTCGGCGGGATGATCCCGTCGCGAATAGCGTAGACGCAGGCAACGCCTGAAACGGCGCCGGACGCGCCGACAAGGTGACCGATCATGCTCTTGATCGAACTGATCGCGACCTTGCGCGATGCTTCGCCAAAGACCGTCTTAATCGCCTGAGTCTCGGAGCTGTCGTTCAGCGGCGTGCTCGTCCCATGTGCGCAGATGTAATCGAGATCCGATGGCAACATACCGGCGTTGTCGAGCGCCAGTTTCATGGCGCGCGCGGCACCGGCACCGCCCGGCAGCGGCGCGGTAAGGTGGAAGGCATCGGCGGTCATCGCCCCGCCCACCAGCTCGCAATAGATGCGTGCGTCCCGCTTGCGCGCGTGCTCCTCGGTCTCCAGAACAAACACCGCCGCGCCCTCGCCGAAGACGAAGCCGTCGCGATCGCGGTCGAATGGGCGACTGGCGCGCTCCGGATCATCGTTGCGCTTCGAGAGCGCACCCATATTCCCGAAGGCAGCGACTGACACCGGATCGATGCCCGCTTCGGTGCCACCGGCGATCATGACGTCGATCTCGCCAAGCCGCAGCATGCGGAGCGCGTCGACGAACGCTTGCGTACCGGCCGCGCAGGCAGCAACGGACGCCATCACCGGTCCCTGAATGCCGTAGGTAATCGAAACCTGGGAGGCGGCCATATTCGGGGCGAACATCGGAATGAAAAAGGGGCTGACGCGATTCGGCCCCTTCGTGTGATGTACCAGCACTTCGCGGGTCAGGGTGGGAATGCCACCACCGCCCGTGTTGATCATCACCCCGACGCGGTAGGTGTCCCCACCATCCAACGACAGCGCCGCGTCCTTGATCGCTTCCCCGGCCGACGCGACCGCCAGTTGCGAGAAGCGGTCCATGCGGCGCGCCGCCTTGAAATCGATGAAGTTTTTCGGGTCGAAGCCCTTGACCTCGGCCGCGATCTGGACCTCGAGCGGCGACGGATCGAACGACGCGATGCGCGCCACGCCCGACACACCGGCGACGAGGTTGTCCCAGAACTCAGGGGCGCTGAGACCGATTGGGGTCACGGCGCCCACTCCAGTGACGACGACACGCTGCACGTTTATCCTCCAGATGCCCCAGACAGTTCTAGGACGTCAAACCAAAGTCTTTGATCGTAATAACCTCGACGTCGCTGCGAATGCGGCGAATCAAACCACCAAGCACGTTGCCCGGCCCCACTTCGAGGAAGGTATTGACCCCGCTATTCACCATCTCGCATACGGAACCGGTCCACTGCACCGGTCGCACGACATGCTGCGCGATCTCCTTGCGAATATCCTCAACGGTTGTCACCATCTGGCCGGTGATATTGGCGATAATCGGGATGTCCGGCTCATGCAGGTGGATGCGGCTGGCCAGTTCGTTGAACTGCTGGCTGGCGCGTTCCATCAGTGGTGAATGCGAGGCGATCGAAATATCGAGCCGCACGGCACGCCGTGCTCCACGCTCCTTCGCCAGTTCCATCGCGCGTTGCAACGCGACATTGTCGCCCGAGATGACCGATTGCCCCGGACAGTTGTCGTTCGCCAGTACGACGATGCCGACCTCACCCGCCTCGGCGCAGACGTCCTCGAGCACTTCACGCTCCAGCCCGATGACGGCCGCCATGCCGCCCGGCACGAGGTCGCCGCTCTCTTTCATGATGCGGCCGCGTTCACGCACCAAACGTAATCCATCGGCGAAATCAAGCACACCGGCCGCGACCAGCGCCGTGAATTCGCCCAGGCTATGCCCGGCGACGACGACCGGCGACACGCTCGGACCGAGCGTATGCCAGCGTTCGCGCAACGCTTCGAGGTACGCCAGGCTGACGGTTAGAATAGCTGGTTGCGCGTTGATCGTATCGTTCAGTTCTTCGCCCGGCCCATTGAAGCAAAGCGACGAAAGCGAGAATCCGAGGATGTCATCGGCCTGATGAAAGACGCGCCGTGCCGCGGCCGAGACCTCGTAGATCCCTTTGCCCATGCCGACGTACTGGCTCCCCTGTCCTGGAAAGACAACGGCAAGCTTTTGTGATATTGTGTCACCGAGGCCCATGGTCGCGTCCCTTCGCCCACACCCGCACTCACGCCGCGACGTCCCGGCCAGGTTCCAAGACGTACAACCACACGCTCCCTTGTAACCACCCGGGAGTCCCTCAAAATAATACCATGCCTGCTCGCTGCCGCGATGCGTTACGACCGGTACGAAAAGCTCATCAACTCAATTGAATCGGCGAAAAATTCGTGGTGGTGTCGTAGGTATCGACCCCCTCAGTCCGCTTCAGGTAATTCACGACCAGATACGTCAGTGGCGTCGCCACGATTTCATAACCCGACTTCACCAGCCAGGCCGTCAGCATGGTGCGAAAGAGCTCGTGATTCGTGACAGTACCGGCAAAAGCGATGCTGATGAAGATGAGCGAATCGCACCCCTGGCCGATGAGCGTCGAGCTGATCGTCCGCGACCAGAGCCAGCGCCCCTGCGTCAGCACCTTCAGCCGAGCAAGCACGATGGCATTGGCGAATTCTCCGACGAGAT
>CALAGB010000497.1 GCA_937891245.1 uncultured Thermomicrobiales bacterium
TCCGGCGCATCGTTGCCGACGGCATCGACCCCAACGACATTGATGAAGCCCTCGTCAATCGCTATCTCTACACGTGCGATATCCCCGAACCCGATCTGATCATCCGTACCTCCGGCGAATATCGCACCAGCAACTTTCTCCTCTGGCAATCAGCCTACGCCGAGTACTTTTTCACGCCGGTGCTCTGGCCGGACTTCGGTCCCAACGAACTCGTCCAGGCGGTGAACGAATATCGGCATCGCGATCGGCGCTTCGGGGGGATCAAGCCACCCGCCGCCGAGTAGCCGTGCAGTTGGACGGGAGCGCCTCGAGGCGTGTTGCGCCAGCGGTCGATCAGTGCCATAGGGATCGTGCTCTTCGCGGCCATCCCGGCTTTTCTTGGTGGTGTCGTCTTCGCAATCGCGATGCTCGTCATCGCCCTCGTGTCGCTCCACGAACTGATCAGTAGCTACCGTTCGGCCGGATTCGCTCCATTTCGCCGGACCGCATTCATCGCCGGGGCAGCCATTATTCTGATTGGTGCCATCGAACCGCTCAAGGCAATTCCGTGGCTCATCATCGCGCTTCTGGTCGCGACGCTCGTTGTCCCAATGGTTCGAAGCTCGCTCGAAGGTGCCCTAACCGACTGGTCGCTCTCGTTTGCGGGTATCATTTATGTCACGTTGCCGCTAACTTTCGCCATCGGACTACGCGGCTTCGCCGGGAATTCGAGTCAGCACTGGGTTAACACGGTTGCCGGCTGGTTCGATTCATCCGGTAAGGGGTTGGCACTCGTTGGAATCGTCTTCGCGGTTACCTGGTTCAACGATACCGCCGCCTATCTTGCCGGTCGGAGCTTTGGGAAGTCCAAACTGGTGCCGACCATCAGCCCCGGAAAAACACGCGTCGGTGCGGCTGCCGGACTGATCGCCGGGGCGCTGACCGGCATGCTGGCGGCGTGGATCTTTGGCCTACCGGTTAACATCGCGCTCGCGGCCATGATCGGTTTCCTCCTCGCGATCGCGGGCCAACTCGGCGATCTGGCCGAGTCCTTGATCAAGCGAAGCCTTGGCGTGAAGGACATGGGCACGCTGATCCCGGGTCATGGCGGAATGCTCGATCGCATTGATGCGCTCCTGTTCACATTTCCCATCACCTACGCGTTAGCGGAACTTTTCACACGGATTGGTTGGATGTGACCACGAAGAAGATCGCACTGCTCGGGAGCACCGGTTCGGTCGGCCGTCAAACCTTGGACGTCGTCCGCCAATTTCCCGAGCAACTTGAAATCGTCGCACTGGCCGCCGGCTCGAACCAATCGTTGCTCAGCGAACAGATCGCCGAGTTTCGACCACGCTTTGTTTCCGCCGAATGCGATCTCGACGTGCCGGACGACTCGACGATTGAATACGGGCACGGTGTCGATGGGCTCCTGACCGCAGCAACGCTGCCGGACGTCGACATCGTGGTGGTCGCTACCTCCGGTCATGCCGCGATCTTGCCGACACTACGCGCGATTGAGCATGGAAAAACGATCGCCCTCGCGAACAAGGAAGCGATCGTTTGTGCGGGCGCCATAATCGCTCCGGAGGCGCGACGTCGGAACGTCGAGATCCGGCCGGTCGACAGCGAACACAGTGCAATCTGGCAATGCCTCCATGGCCTCCGGGCCGGGCCCGATGTGGCGCGCGTCACGCTTACCGCATCGGGGGGTCCATTCCTCAATCTCCCACTCCATGAACTCGCGCACGTCAGCGTCGATCAAGCGCTGGCACACCCTAACTGGAATATGGGCGCCAAAATAACGATTGACTCGGCCACGCTGATGAATAAGGGTCTGGAAGTCATCGAAGCACACTGGCTCTTCGGCCTGCCGTACGAGCAGATCGCCGTCATTACGCATCCGCAAAGCGTCGTGCATTCCCTTGTCAGCTTCCAAGATGGCTCCGTGTTGGCGCAATTCGGTGTCCACGATATGCGGCTGCCGATTCAGTATGCCTTGACCTACCCGGAACGAGCCCCCGCGCCCCATCTCGTGCTCGACCTTGCGTCTCTCGGCACCCTCGACTTTCAGGAGCCGGATCTCAAGCGATTCCCGTCGCTCGCAATCGCCCGGCAAGCAGGAAACGCCGGTGGAACCTACCCCGCCGTCTTAAGTGGCGCCGATGAAATCGCGGTTCACGCGTTTATGGCCGGGGAGATCGGGTTCCTGGAGATCGCCAATATCGTCGAAGCGGTGCTCGACGTACACACGCCGCAGTATCGCGAGTTGACGCTCGATGTGATCGCCGAGGCGGACGAATGGTCACGACGGCAGGCGACCACCATCGTCCGCAACCTCCGGCGAGACATCTAAGACAGCATCAGCGAAAGACTTCCCGCGCAACGGCCAACCCGTCGACGCGGCCAACCCCCGCGGCAATGAGCGGTTTGCCGGCGGCGATCATCGTCGCGCCCGTTGTAATGACATCGTCGACGATCAGCACACTGGCTCCATCGAGCGACTCGCCTTTCCAACCGAACGCATCGCGCACGTTCAGCTGCCGCTCAGCTGCTCCTCGACCGACCTGCGTCGGGGTGTCCAACACACGAACGAGATCCGAGATTACAGGCAATCCAATCCGATCAGCTAATCCGCGCGCCAGCAGTCGTGATTGATCGAAGCCGCGTCGCCTGCGACGTCGCGAATGCAACGGCACATAGGCGACCAGATCCCATGACATATTCCGTTCGAATTCTGAGCGTTCAAGCGCTTCGAGGAGGAGTGCGCTCAATGAAGGCGCACGGGCATATTCGGACTGATACTTGTACCGGTGAATCGCCGTGCGCAATGGCCCATCAAACTCAAACGCCGCGCGAACAGCACCAATCCTCACGGGCCAGCCGCTGCAATGGGCGCACAGATCGCCGCCTTCGCCGTTCGGCTGTCCGCATCGTGCACAGATCGGACGCTCTACGACTCTGAGTTCCCGCCGGCACGCGGCACACAGCCAGGTGCCCCGTTCATGGCAGCCGGCGCAGATCGGCGGAAAAACGACATCCTCGACGGCCGAGATCGCCCTCCGCAATGGTCGGATCAGTGAATTTGGCATGAGGGAGTTTACGCTGAGCCGGCATCCATACGCAACCGATCGCCAGGCCGCGTCCCCGATCGTTCGATTGTGCCAGCGGGCAACTCAATGACGTATCGTCCGTGACGCACGAAGAGCGGGCCGATTCGCCACGGTTTCATTGCGGAATCGGCCCGCAGAACCGTGCCGTCCTTATCCACATAGAGCACGTCAATCGGGAAGCGCATCCAGAACGTGTGGATCGACGAGCAGGGGTCGATCACCAGCCCTGTCCCCTCGGGCAACCCCGAGCGAAGCATGAGCCCCTTCCCCCGTTGCCAGAACGAGCGCGCAATCGCGACTCGTTGTCCGAGAACCGTTTGCTTGCTCTCGTTGATGATCGCCGAATGCTTGGCACTGACTCTCGGCATTTTATCCAACGAAATCGCGCTCCTCAGTAAGTCGTCGGAATCTGCTGACCGTTCATACTACGTATCTATCGGAACGAGTCGAGAAGCCGTGGGATCGCCGGCCCCAAAATGACGATGTAAATCGTCGGAAAGATCAAGAAGATCATCGGGAAGAGCATCTTGAGCGGCGCCTTGTGCGCCTGTTCTTCGGCTCGCTGTCGACGGCGCATACGCATCTGTTTCGATTGAACCCGAAGCACCTGGCTGATACTTACACCCAGCTGGTCAGCCTGTATCACTGCACCCATAAACGTATTCAAGTCTTCAACGTTCACACGTGCAACAACATCACGCATCGCGTCGCGCCGCGAAGATCCCATTCTCATTTCGGACAACATTCGGCCCAACTCACGCGTCAAGGCGTTATCCCACTTCTCGACGACGCGTCCAAGAGCGGGATCAAATCCCAGGCCCGCCTCAACGCTGATCGTCAGCAAGTCGATCGCATCAGGCAGCGCTCGCGTGATTTCAGTTTTACGTTCTTTGGATTTCCGACTGAGCCAAATACCCGGCATCATGTAACCGAGCACGGTAATACCCAGCGGAAGACCAAATGTCAGCAGGGCAGATGAGCCCGAGACGAGCATAAGGAAAAAGAAGAGGGTACCGAGCCCGCCGCCGATGACGAATCGCAGACCCGTAAATTCAGTCGGCCCCAGGCCACGTGGAGCTCCTGCTTCGAGCAGCTGCTGCCGTAGGCGCGCGACGTTCTGCGCGGGTGCGAATCGGGAGAGGCGAGTCGACACCGATCGAAGCATCGGTAAGAGCACCCGCTGTTGAAATGGCTGTTGCAGCTCGACTTCCTCAAGTGAAGCCACTCGATTTCCGAACTGCGACAGGCGTTCTTCGATGACAATCGCGTTCTGTGGTCGGCGAATGCCAACGAATACGATTGCTATCGCGACCACCATCAATACGACCGCCACAAGCAAAATGATTCCGCTCATGATTCGTCCCTCACGACTGGGATCTCCTACACATCGATTTGAACGATTTTTCGCATTGCGAAGAAACCTGCAATTACCATGGCAGCCCCGGCGATTGGCATGCAGACCCACGGAAAGACGAAGAGTGCGGTCACGTAATCGCGATTCGTAAGGAAGAGGAAACCCATCAAGGCTACGGGCAATCCACTAATAATGTAACCCGAAAGGCTTCCCTGTGCCGTGAGGACGCTGATTTCGCCCTTGATTCGGACACGCTCGCGAATCGTTTCACCGATGACATCCAGAATCTGGGCCATGTTGCCGCCAACTTCGTGCTGGATGTTGATCGCGGTGACCAAGAGATCGAGGTCTTCGCTGGTGATACGTCGCAGCAGGTGATCCATTGCTTCTTGCGGCGTGATCCCAAGACCAACTTCGCGCACGACTCGCGAAAATTCCTCACTCATCGGTGGTTGAGATTCTCGTGCCACCAACTCCATCGTTTGAAAAAGGCTGTAGCCGGCGCGAAGTGAGTTCGACATCAATCCGATCGTGTCACCGAGTTGATTCACGAAAAGCTTCGTTCGCGTCTTAGCGCGATGTCCGACATACCAATGCGGGATCATCCAACCGACGCCGCCGGTAATGATCGCGACCAGAATGCCAACAAGTGGTTCCGTAATGCCTCGCCCGAGGACGAATCCGACAAGAGCGAGGGCAGCGGCAGCGGCGATCCGAAGCACCACGAACTCGCCAACCGTCATGCGGAGGCTGGCGCGGGCGAGCAACGCCGCTACATTGCCACTGAACGTGCTGCCCTCGACCGCTCGCCCGACCGCTTGCGCGACTGGCCCAGGCGCCTTGGTCGCTCCGGCTACTTCGTCCGGGAGTTGCTCGATCGAACCGAACTGCTGTAGTCGCTCTTCGAGTTCCGGCGTCGCGGCTCGCTCGCGCCAGTTGGCGAAACCGAACCCAATCACTCCAAGCGCCGCGGCCAGTAGGATGAGCGCGATACTG
>CALAGB010000498.1 GCA_937891245.1 uncultured Thermomicrobiales bacterium
CGATCGCGATCAAGGCGGCCGGCGTGAAAGCGGTCGTGGCCGAGTCGTTCGCCCGCATCTTCTACCGCAACGCGATCAATATCGGTCTGGCGTTGGTCGAGGCTCCCGAAGCGAGTCAGGAGACCGAGACGGGCGATATTCTCGAGATCGACACCGACGAGGGCGGGGTGCTGAACACCCGAACGGGTGAGAGCTACAGTTCCAGGCCGTTTCCGCCGTACGTGCAACAGATCATTGATGCCGGTGGCCTGATGGAAGCGGTCGGCCAGCGGGTGCAGGCGAAGAAGCTTGCCCAATGACGGAGCGATCGTTTCGGATCCTGTTGCTCGGTGGCGACGGCGTCGGGCCGGAGGTGCTGAACGAGGCGAAAGCGCTGCTCGAAGCGATCGGCGGTCCGGCCGGCGCGCGCTTCACATTCAGTGAGGCGCTGATCGGCGGCGCGGCCATCGATGCGCACGGCGTGCCGATGCGTGAGGAAGACGTTGAAGCGGCGCTCAACGCCGACGCCGTCTTGCTCGGTGCGGTTGGCGGCCCGAAGTGGGATCATCTCGGCAAGGCCGAGCGGCCGGAGGCCGGTCTGCTCGGTCTGCGCAAAGCACTTGATCTCTTCGCCAACCTGCGGCCGGTCAAGGTGTTCGATGCGCTTGCCAATAATTCGCCGCTCAAAGCGGGCGTCGTGCGGGGCAGCGATCTGATGGTCGTGCGTGAGTTGACCGGCGGGCTCTACTTCGGCCAGCCGTCGGCACGCATGACGGACGAGAGCGGTCGACACGCGGTCGATACGTTGCCGTACCACGAATCGGAGATCGAACGGATCGTCGATCTCGCCTTCCGACTGGCCGGCTCGCGGCGGAAGAAAGTGACGAGCGTCGATAAAGCGAACGTGCTGAACACCTCGCAACTCTGGCGCGAGATCGCGGTCGAGGTTTCAAAGAAATACCCGGACATCGCCTTTGACCATGCCCTGGTCGATTCCTGCGCGATGCGTCTGATCAGCCGTCCGCGTGATTTCGATGTCATGGTGATGGAAAATCTCTTCGGCGACATTCTGAGCGACGAAGCCGCCGTACTGGCCGGTTCGCTCGGTATGCTCCCATCGGCCAGCCTGAACGGTAAGCCACCGCGTCGTACAGGCACGCAGGCAGCGCTATTTGGCATGTACGAGCCGGTGCACGGTTCGGCGCCGGATATCGCCGGTCAGTCGATCGCCAACCCGATCGGGGCGATTCTGAGTACGGCGATGATGCTCCGCTTCTCGTTCGAGATGGGCGAGGTCGCCGACGCGATCGAAGCCGCCGTCGGCCAGGCGCTCGAAGAGGGGATGCGCACCGTCGATATCGCCACTAGCGGCGAAGTGCCGGTCTCGACGAGCCAGATGTCGAGCCGCATCCGCGAACTGGCGGTCGCTCAGCTTTCCCAGTAAGTGGAAGTCGATTTCCGTTGCTCCAAAGCGCCCGTCGGCTTGTGGCGGGCGCTGGTCTTTACCGCCGCATGCTCTTACCGGCGGCGATAACATACCAATAGCCCAGACCTGTCGAGTCGCAGGCTATATGCTGTTGGTCAAGACATGTTCAAGGATAAATTATGTCGTGTTTGCTTGGTACTGGTAGAGGCGCAACCACTGGCAGGTGAACGGTCACGGTTGTGCCCATTCCCTCTGCGCTCACCAGCTCGAGCCGCCCGCCGTGCAGTTCGATAATCGCCTTGGCACCGGACAGTCCCAGACCTGTTCCAGCGGCTGCATCGGTCGCGTTGCTCGCACGATAGAAGCGGTCGAAGATATGCGGCAAATCGTCCGCTGGTATGCCAATGCCTTCGTCTTGTATCTCGATGACCGCCCAATCCGTTACGCCTCTTTTGCGGGCGAGCCGTAGGATGATTGTGCGATCGTGTGGGCTATACTTTTTCGCGTTTGAAAGCAGATTGACAATGACGCGTTCGAGCCGCGCCGCGTCCCACGAACCCACCAGCGACTCCTCTTCCGTGTCAAACATCATAGACTGTTCCGTCAGCCGATCGTGATTTATGACGATCTGACCCAGCAGCGCAACCAGATCGGTTGGGTGTAGATCTAATGTTAGTCGCTGGCCCGCCGTGAGTTGGGCGACGTCGAGCAGTTCGTTGATGATGCCGGTCATCGTTGCCGTGGAGCTATCGATCCGTTCCAGCCGATCAAGCAGCTGATCTCGCTCCGCTATCTGGAGGTTCGCGATCTGGCGCGACAATATCTGCGCCGTTCCGTTGATCACTGTCAAGGGTTGGCGAAGGTCGTGGCTAACTGCCGCCAGCACGTTGGAACGCACCTGCAGCGATATCTCGGCAGCCGAGCGTGCCGTTTGTTCGTGAGCCAAAAGATTGGCCTGGGTCTCCTCGAGCCGTTTTCGCGTGGTGATGTCGCGAAACGCGACGACCGTGCCGTCCGCCCACCCGTCGGTAATGATCGGAGTGACCGAATACTCGACAGGGTAGGCCGTTCCGTCGCGGCGCAGGAACACGTCATCTTGGCGATGGATCGTTCCGGCGCGGAACATATCCCGGAGCTGGCAACTCGTCGTGTCGTGATAATGAACAACATCGTGGAGATCTCGTCCCAGCAGTTCTGTCTCAGTCAGTTCGAGCAGATGCGCTGCGGCGGGATTGGCGAACGTAATACGGCATTCACGATCGAGGGCGCAGATTCCCTCGCCAAGCGCATCGGTGACAGCGTTGGTGAACGAGAGTTGACGACTTAGCTGCTCGGCAAGTTCCTGTTCGCGGAGTCCGGCAAGCAGCAAATGCTCGTTGACCTCGCGGAGTTCGGCGACGATTGGGAAACTGGGCGGCCGGACGGCATGACCGTCTGGCTGATGCTCGGTCATGCGAGGTTCCTCGGTGTTCATGACTGAGCCACGGGCAGGTAGACAGCGTCCGTTTCGCTGCCATGCCGGATCGCGTAGCCGAGGTCGATCAGACGGTCCAAAGCAGCGGTAAGGCTGGGGCCTTGCACGCCGGTGCGCCGTGCGATAGCCGCTGGAATCGCGTCACCCAGCTCGATGAGCGCTCGTAGTACCCCGGTTTCCTGTTCAGTCAGACCAGGATAGGTCAAAGTTTTCGTCCCATCGCGGAGTTCCGCCGCACCAATACTGATTCCCCGGTACTCCCGCAACGTCTCGCGTACGATCAGGCCCTGGTCAGTTATCTCGTAGAGCCAGAAATCCTTACTGTGATCGCTGCTCCGCATCTTGATCACCGACAGACTCTTACGCAATTGACCAGCGATTTCGACATAGCGCAGCAGAATGATGTTATCGGCCAGAAATGAGATGACGTAAGGGCTGAAGCGCATGTCTTCGGAGTTTTGGACAATCTCCATCGTCAGCAATACGGTGATGCCGGTACCGGTTAACGCTCCGACCAGCCGGTAGAGCGATTCGCGAAAATCCTGTCGAAACGTCGGCGCGAGTGCCAGTTCGAATCCTGACAAAGAATCGATGACGACTCGCTTCGCACCGAGTTCCACCACCGCCTGACGTATCGCATCGAGTGCTTCATCCGGCGAAAGATCGAGAGGCCGGAGGTAGATGATCTTTACAACTCCCTGGCGCTCGAGCGCTTCCAATTCCAAACCAAGATCGTTGGCTCGCCGGAGATATTCGCGTGGGCGTTCCTCGAAGACCGCGATAACTCCCGGTTCGCCATTCCGTGCGCCCAAAGCAATGAACTGCCTGGCCAGGACAGACTTCCCGGTTCCGGAGGGGCCGCTTACAAGCAACGCGTCCCCGGCCGGGATACCCCCATCGAGCAACGCATCCAATCCTGGCGCGCCTGTCGCAATCCGACCACGCTGATCGACTCGTGCGAATTCATCAGCCATAATGCTTATTCGAGGAAAGATCTGTATACCACTGTTGGTGATGCGAAATGTATGCAATCCGGGCATCGGTGCCTGGCCACGTGACTTGACGATCTGGAGCTTGCGTACACTGGAGTTGCGGTCGATGTTTTGGGAGAGCGAGATAATCCCATCAGCTACCGTGAACGCTGGATTGCCCCGCAAATCGCTTTCGAAATTCTCTCCGATCAAAAAGGTGGTGGCCTGCCAACTGGTGAGATTGACGGCCAACGCCTGCACGAAGCGTTGCAGGCTCATCGGATTCGTATCTGTCTTGGTCGCCGCATGCACGATCGTCTGAAAGGAGTCTACGATCACGATACCGGGATCCCGTTCTTCCACGAGCGCGACAATTGTAGCTAGCACCTGGGATAAACTCTGCTCAATGACTACGTCGCTCAGGTCGACGAAATGGATGATCTCACCAATCTTGGTGGCATCGAAGAACTTCATCTGTTGCTGGTATCGAAGCATCTTGAGTGGCGGCTCGCCGAGCACGGTGAAGTAGAGAGCAGGTCGTTCATTCGAAGCCAGTTCGAACATCATCTGGTGTGCGAGCGTCGTCTTCCCCGCTCCTGGCGATCCAGTGATGATGTTGAAGGAAAATTCCGGGAGTCCTCCGCCAAGGACATCATCGAGGCCGGGGATTCCCGTGGGCAACATCGAGATGGCGACCGGAGGATTGTTACTCATCCTTTGATTCTTCTCCCTGCACCAGTGACTCCCCGGCGCCTTGAGCGATGTCTGGCCAGATCTCGCCGACGAGTCGAAGAGTCAGATCCTCGCCTATGAAGGTCACCAACAACCAGAAAAGATGCGCCACGAGTGCTGCGAGTGCACTGGCGACGGCGGACGGATCTCCACCGTTCCCGAGTGCGAACTCGCGAAGTCCCAACAAATCTCCATCTGACTCCTGGCCGATCGTAATGCTATTCATAAGAGGATATTCGCCCTGCGCCAAACGCAATGCGCGCCTGAGAAGGGCAAAATAGCCCATGCGGCCCAATAGAGCGTCCAGCCGGGTTCTAAGCCGCGCGAGTATCCGATCGGCGGCAGTCGCCACAGCCTCAGCCTCAAGTTGCCCACCAGACTCGAGCCGGAGAAGACGCTGCGCTAAGTCTTTCGTTGCCGGAGAGACATCTCGCATCGCTACTCCTTCGCTCGGTTTGCTCGCTAATCGTGGTCGCGAGGCATGGGGCTGAACGTCCTCGAGTACCGAACGCGAGATGCGCCACGCTTTTCCGATTTTGATACTGGGTAAGCGCCCTGAGCGACACCATCGGTAGACTGTAATTGGACGTACGCCAAACAGATCCGCAACTTCTGCTACATCGAAAAATTCTCGTTGCTTCTCCGACACCGTGTGCGTCGATTTCGCCATGCGTCGTCTCGTTCTCTGCTCGCTTCCGGGGCGCACGCGTATTGATCGTTGTTGTACCACAGCCACGACGGTAGCACTCTTCAGTGTCATTGTCTAGAACTTTGCTGAACTTTTCATTGTCCATCATGACAGATATGGATGTGCGGTGTACGGTACTTCGCTATCAGGTGCCGTTTGCTCACCAAGGATTTTGAACTGCTGCGGCGCAGAACAAGACTTTGGATACTCGCGCTGGTGCATGGTGAAGCGATTGATCTGCTTCGTGACAAGGAGCGTGCTTCGTCGGAGCCGGTTGGCGAGACGCAACTGAATGCCGTGATATCGCCGGTAGAGGAATACATCGATTGTGCGGCCCGTCGGACTCGGTGTCCATTGACGATCGACAACTTCCAGGCAGCGATTTCTGCCGAAATTCTGGCGCGGGAGGTTGACAGTATGGCCGTTCGCGGTATTATTTGTAAATGTCGGGGTTGAAAAAGGCAATCAAGACAGCTGGTGTGATAAGTACAGGTGATTGAAAGGGATCAGCCCATGAGCGTGGTAACCGAACCGATGGTGACATTGACGGTCGAAGCAGTTGAGCAGCTTCGCGATTATCTTGACGAGCAGGGGACGCCGGAAGCGATGTTGCGCGTCTTCGTTTCGCCGGGTGGTTGCTCCGGGCTGAGCTACGGCATGACCATGGAAGATGTCGCCGAAGACGACGATCACGTCATCGAGCAGCATGGTGTCAAGGTTCTGGTCGACCAGTTCAGCGCCATGTATCTCGAAGGCTCTGAGATCGACTACGTCAACAGTCTGATGGGTGGCGGCTTCACCGTCCACAATCCGAATGCCGTCGCAAGCTGCGCCTGCGGCCATTCATTTGACACCGGCGAGAATGCCAGCACATCGCAGGGTTGTGGCTGCGGCGCGTAGTCGCCCACGCCTGTCGCTGATCACCGGCCAGTAACTCGATAACGCGAAACCGGGCTCCCATGGGAGCCCGGTTTCGTCCGTGAAGCGAAGGTGGACGAGCGTACTTAGTACGCGATCTGTTCCTGGCCGCTCATCGCCGCGAGCGGATCACAGGCGACGTCGCTGGTCACCGTGTGATAGTGGTGCATCGCCCGTAGTCGGTCGAAATCACGTTGTGAGAGGGCGATCGGCTTGGTGTCGGGTTCGAGTTGAATGTAGCAGTCACCATCCAACCCACGCAGTAACCTCCGACCAGGATGTACATCACTTTCCGCGATTATCTGAAAATACATAGCGGCTTTCCCACCCTGTTCGAGCCTAAAAAACACCGGACCTAACATAACATTGACATGCGCATTTCATATGCCATGGCTGGAGAGCAGAACCGGCGCGGCACAATCAGCCGTCTGGATGCAGTAAAATGGTTGGCGGTGTCACGGGGGAATGTCGAAATTGGCAGACGAGCATGACTTAGGATCATGTGCCGCAAGGCGTGCGGGTTCGAGTCCCGCTTCCCCCACCTAACCCACGGCCTTCATCCAGAATTGCCGTTCTCATCTCGATCGATGGCCTCCCTGCGCCAACCCAATAATTCTGCGCACCGCACTATTGCCGCTGTTCGGCTTTTGTAGTTAAATGCTCGCCGTGTTCTCGACAATTTGGCCGATACGTGTATGAGTGAGTGTCAGATCTTGATCGCAGCGAGTCTTCCAGCAGTAAGGACCGTACGTGCAAGATTGGCGATTCGACCGGTTCACGCAACTCCTCGGTCAAGCGACGTCGCGGCGACAGCTTCTCAAAGCCGCGAGTGCGGGCGCCGTCGCCGCGATCGCTGTGGTTCCGGTGACAGCACCCGCACTCGCGGAAGGCAGCTGCGCGCAAACAGCCTGCAAACGAGCAGCATATAGGAACTTCGTGGCATGCATCCTGTCGTCTCTTCAGCACCGGGGAATGCTCTCGACGTGCATCTCCACGGTCGCGCATGACACTGGATACTGCGCGCGGACCGGGTGTTTGAGTGGCGACACGTGCTGTGACGGTCAGTGTCGCGATCTCTCGCTCGATTCTCAGCACTGCGGTACGTGCGACCAAGTCTGCCCCGAAGATGCGACGTGCGGAGGCGGAGAATGCCAATGCGCGGGGGGCGAGATGTTTTGTTCGGGCAATTGCGTTGATACCCAATCCGATCCGAACAACTGTGGTTCGTGCGGTCATGTGTGTCCTGGCTACCAGCAACCGAACACCAATGTTACGTGCACGCTTGGCCAATGCTCCTTTAGCTGCCAGGGCGAATACTACGATGCCAATGGAGATCAAGCTGACGGCTGCGAAGCGGCTGATTCGCCAACCGGGAATCACACGCAGGCGAGCGCACTCGAATTGGGGGCGTATGGTTGCTTTGATACCCCCGGGCAGACCGTGACTGGCAAGCTGCTCTCAGATGCTCGTGTGCACACAAATCCGGCAATTCCGGGATTCGACGCGACGACCGGATCGGCTCCGGATTGGTATCACCTCACCGCGGACGGTGGGTTGTGCGTCAACGACTTGAAGGTCGTCCTTCAGGTGCTGAGCAGCGCGCATCCTCAGTGCTACAAGTTGAGCGTGGTTACGGACATGGGGACGTTCGCCCAAACAACCGATTTTTCGGGCATGGCGAAGGTTACGCAGGATACGGTGAGCTACAGCACTGGTTCGGATATCTACTTCAAGGTAGAGAAGACGTGTTCGACGGCTCAATTCGAGTCAGTTGATTACACGCTCAACTTCCACCTTTAGTCGTCATCGGCGACTCAACATCGAGGGCGCGCACGTGCTGTCGATCTGTTTGAATGCGAGCAGTGCTGCCGATTCGCCGCGAGTGTCACCATCTTACGTAATGTGTGCTTCCCTCACGCCTCAGTTCCTGCTACTGTGCCTCTATTGATCGTATGCCCTTGCGGAAGAGGAGAGTGCGACGTGCGGGTCTACCTGACGGTTGATATCGAAGGGATCGCCGGAGTGGTACACGGCGAGGAAGGCTCGCCGGGTAATCCGGAGTACGAGCGTGCCCGGCGACTGATGACCGCCGAGGCGAGCGCGACCGTAGCGGGAATCTTTGATGCTGAGCCGGATTCGGCTGTGACCGTCGTCGATGTGCACGGGCCGTATCGCAACATCATCCCCGAAGAGCTGGATGAGCG
Source organism: uncultured Thermomicrobiales bacterium (assembly GCA_937891245.1). GTDB lineage: Bacteria > Chloroflexota > Chloroflexia > Thermomicrobiales > Thermomicrobiaceae > CALAGB01. The sequence goes on from CALAGB010000498.1 coordinate 8,393, forward strand.
TGCCACGCTCAGCCGGGGCAAGCCGCGCATGTACGGGATG
>CALAGB010000499.1 GCA_937891245.1 uncultured Thermomicrobiales bacterium
CGGTGACGCGGGCGAGCGCCTGGCGGAGCGGCGACTAGTTGGGCTGGGCTGGACCATCATCGAGCGAAAATGGCGCGTACGCGGCGGTGAAATCGATCTGATCGCGCTGGATGGCGACGAACTCGTGTTCATCGAGGTGAAGACCCGTCGTGGTCATCCGCGAGGCAGCGCCGAAGAAGCCGTTGACGGTCGTAAAGCGGCCCGGTTGCTCGCATTGGGCGAACTGTACATCGGCGAACACCCTGAATACGCCGAATGCGTTTGGCGCGTCGATGTCGTCGCGATCACGCTTGACTCACGCGGTGGGATCGAACGCTATAGTCACTTGCGCAACGCCTGTGTCAGTGGCTAACGACGAGCGAAACAGAGGAGTCGAAGCATGAGCCAGTCGGTTGAAGAACACCGAGCCGCAGCGCCCGATCATGTCCGTTGCGCCGTTGTGACGGTAAGTGACACTCGAACAGTAGAAACTGATCGATCGGGACAGCTCATCCAGAGCCAGCTTTCCTCGGCTGGACATAAGATCGTCAACTATCGGATCGTGAAGGACGAGCCTGCGCAGATCGACACCGTGCTCACCGAGTTGATCGGACGAGACGATTGCGATGCGGTGATCTTCAACGGTGGTACCGGCATCGCCCGGCGGGACACGACATACGATACGATTAGCCGCCGGCTGGAAAAACAACTTGATGGCTTCGGCGAACTCTTCCGTTCATTGAGCTATGCCGAAATCGGCGCGGCGGCGATTCTCACGCGCGCGACGGCCGGAGTCGTTGGCGGAACCGTCGTTTTCCTGACACCCGGCTCAACCAACGCAGTGGGGCTGGCACTGGAGAAACTCATCATCCCCGAGATCGCACACGTCGTCTTCGAAATGCGTAAGTAGTGACGTTCAAATTAGCCAGAAGACCCGCGCGGCTCTGATATCATGGTTCGCGCCGTGATGCTCGAGCTTCGCGTTGGAAGGATCAGTTCATGCCGAATGAAGGTGGTGGCAGCCGGTTGCGCCGGCCGCAAGTGCTCAAGGGGATGCGTGATTTTCCACCCGATCAAATGCTCGTTCGCCAGCACGTCATCGAGTCGTTCCGAACCGTGTTCGAGCGCTACGGCTTCGAGCCGATCGATACTCCGGTCATCGAATACCTTGAAACACTCACCGGCAAGTACGGTGAAGACGAGAAGCTGATCTACCACTTCGAGGACCACGGCGGACGCGAGGTGGGTCTGCGCTACGATCTCACGGTGCCGCTGTCGCGCTTCATCGCGACGCATCGCCACGAACTGACCTTTCCGTTCAAGCGCTATCACATCGCCCCGGTCTTTCGTGCCGACCGGCCCCAACGCGGGCGCTATCGCGAATTCTGGCAGTGCGACGTCGACTCGGTCGGCACCACGTCGATGCTGGCTGACGCGGAGGCGGTCATGGTCTGGATGGATGCGCTCGCGGCCGTCAAGATGCCGAACTATGTCGTACAGATCAACCATCGCAAGCTGTTGCAGAGCCTCGCGACCTACGCTGGGGTAGCAGCGGAAAAGACGTCGACAATCCACCGCGCCATCGACAAACTGGACAAGATTGGCCGTGAAGGCGTCAAAGACGAGATGCTGCGGCATGAGATTACGCCGGAAGCCGCTGAACGCGTGCTCGACCTGGTGGCGTTGAACGGTCCGGCGATCGAGGTCCTGAGTGAATTGCGTGCTCGTTTGAGCGATATCCCGATGGCGCAGGAAGGGATCGCTGACCTCGAATCGCTCTTTGACTACCTCTCCGCGATGTCAGCCGACACGCGACATTACGCGCTCAATCTTGCGCTGGCACGCGGACTCGATTACTACACCGGGCCTGTCTTCGAGGCGCAGGTGAAGGAACCGAGCATTGGTTCGCTCGGTGGCGGTGGTCGCTATGATGGCCTGATCGGAATGTTCACCGGTGAAGATCTGCCGGCGACCGGTTCATCGTTGGGCGTCGAGCGCATCGTTGATGTTATCCAGGAACTCGGCCTGGTTGAACCGCGTGGCAGCGTTTCCGACGTGTTGGTGACGCTCTTCAACGAGGAGATGATCGGACCGTCGCTCGGTCTGGTCATGGCGTTACGGCGCGCCGAGGTGAATGCCGAGATTTATCTGGATGCTCGGCGTGACCTCCGTCGCCAACTCCAGTACGCCGATAAGCGTGGCATACCGGTGGTAGCCTTCTTAGGGCCGGACGAAGTCGCCCAGGGCAAAGTCAATCTCCGTCGTATCGCGACGGGCGAGCAGGTGACCGTCGATCAGACGGAAATCGCGGCGGCGGTGACGCGCCTGTTGAGCGACGACTGAACGTCACACGGTGGGCGGCTCGTCGGATTGGGACCAATCCGGATGTCCGCTCCGGGTGGGCAACCAATTTGATTGCTCTTGTCATTGAGGAGATTCGATGCCTGAAGTGCACGACCGGAATCGTCAGACGATTGAAGAGTTCCGGGCCAATAAGGGACAGGTCGGCGGTATCTGGGAAGGGCGCCCCTTACTGTTGCTCACAACGACGGGCGCCAAGAGCGGTGAGCAGCGGATAAAGCCGATGATGTACATGCGTGAGGACGATCGCCTGTATGTCTTCGCCTCGAAAGCCGGCGCGCCAACCAACCCTGATTGGTATTTCAACGTGCTTGCCCATCCAGCCGTCGTTGTCGAGATCGGCGACCGGCACCACTCGGCTACCGCCAAACCCGTGACCGGCAGGGAGCGCGATGAGATCTACGCGCGCTGGTCGGAGCAGAATCCGCAGTTTCGTGTCTACCAAGAGAAGACCACTCGCGTCATTCCTGTGATCGAATTGGAAGTGCAGGACGCATAGTCGGGCGCTAATCGTCGGATGATGTGCGGCCCGCCGGACTGGGCGTGATCTGCGCGCCCGGTTCGGGTGAACGGTGTGCGAGAACGCGATCGTAAACGGTGAGCAGTTCGTGGACACGGGCGTCCCACGAGAGCGCTTCGACAGCGTGCGCGCGCAGCGCCGTGCCGAGCGCTCGGCCGCGTTCCGGTTCGCAGAGAAGATCGATCACTTTTGCGGCGAAGTCATCTTCGTCGCCCGAACGTGCATAGATGCCGAGATCTCCCAGAATTTCGCGATTCGGTTCAGCGTCGAAGGCGACGACCGGCAGCCCCATCGCCATGTAGTTGTAAATCTTGCCGTTGCCCTCGGTCAGCGACATCTTGGGCGCGACCGCGATATCGCCGAGCGCCAGATAACGGTGCGCCTCCGGATACGATATGCGTCCGGGGAAGCTGACACGAGCGCCAAGTCCAAGCTGTTCCGCCTGATGTTGATACTGCTCGACTCCAGGGAACCCCATCAGCAGAAAAAACGCATTCGGCCGGGCGTCGGCAATCGTGCGAGCCGCCCGTAACAACAGATCCGAGCCCTGGTACGGGGCAAGCAGCCCAAGATAGACGATTACCTGGCTGTTGTCCGGAATGCCGAGGCAGCGCCGAAGCTCGATTCGCTCGGCCGGCGCCAGCGCATCCGGCGCGAAGCGCTCGGTATCGACGGCGTCGAGGACGGTCACGAGTTCGGTCGATCGCTGGCTTTGCATGAGCCGAAGTCGGGCATTATCACTGCTGGTGATGATCGTGTTCGGCAGGCGATTGATGCGTCGTTCGAGTCGCCGGAGCCAGGGGAGGAGCGCACCGTCGTGCTTAATGAAGCCGTGGTCGAGCATCTCCTCGGTCAGACTCCCCTGGTAGTCGAAAATGAGCGGGCGCCGCATCAGGCGTGCAAGAGTTCCGCCGATGAGCGCGCCCTCATGCAAGTGGGCGTGGATGAGGTCGGGCTTGAACTTGAGCGCGGTGCGCAGCGAGGTGACGGACAGCGCGGCATCGAGATAGAGCTTATGGCGCGATGAACCGACGATAACGCGTTTCCTCCAGGGAACATCGATCGAACGGCGAATAATCATCCCCGGTATGTCGTTACCATTATGATAGGTGCAGACAATAACCCGATGACCGTACCGGGTCAGCGCGCGCACCTCTTCAAGGATACGGACGTGGCAACCGTAATCGGCAAAATACGACGTCGGCGCGATCATCAAAATGCGCAGTTGACGTCGCTTGCTGGCGAGATCTGGATTCAAACGGCCGATCTCCCTCCCGGCTGTCGATTGTACGCGCTCGGCTCCGTCCGCGTCGTCCGTTTATCGAACGGGCGAGTGTCGCCTTCGGCATCGAGGGCTTGACGGGAATCGTTGTCTACCCAATATTCATTGAGAGAATATTGGGAGACGCTGTAGTGAGGGAGTTCTGGGACTGAACATGGAAAACGAAGAGTATCAAACTATTATGCTCGTTGTCGCCCATCCGGACGACATGGAATTCAGTTCCGCCGCGACCGTTGCCAAGTTTGCCAAAGAGGGGCGCCGGGTCATCCTGGTGCAGTCAACTTCGGGCGACAAGGGAACGGCGCGCACCGATATCAGTTCTGAAGATCTGGCGGCGCTGCGCGAAAGTGAAGAGCGCGAAGCCTGCCGAAGGCTTGGCGTCAACGACATCGTCTTCTTGCGGCTGCATGACGGCGAATTGATGCCCGATCTCAATTTCCGCGAGAAGGTTGTGCGGCAGATCCGGACGTTCAAGCCGGATGTCGTGATTACCCACGACCCGTTCCGCCCCTATTCTCTGCATCCCGATCATCGGGCAGTCGGAATTACGACGGTTGATTCCGTCTATCCGACGGCGCGCGATCCGCTCTATTTCCCGGAACACCTCGAGGCCGGACTGGAGCCACACAAAGTCGCCGAGCTCTGGCTCTTCGGGGCGGAATATCCTGATCGCTACATCGACATCACCGAAACCTTCCCGCTCAAAATCGAAGCGCTGAAGGCGCATCAGAGCCAAGTTGGTGCCGCCGAGACGCTGGAAGAACGACTGCGCGAGCGGGCGAAAGAGGTCGGCGCGGCGCAGGATATCCCGCTGGCCGAGGCGTTCAAAGTCATCAAGATGCGGCGTTGAGCAGCCAGCGATCAGAGTTCGAGACGAACAGGCAACAGTTGTCAACGAGGTCGATCGGCTCTTAACTCGCGGCTTGTGGCCGGCAGTGCTCATTGATAGAATAGGTCAACGAAGCAAACCGCCTGCAATGATTTCCGAGCCCGGCTCGGGTGGAATGAAAACGCAGCTTTACGGCTGGCTGGCAAGGGGTTTCTCATGATCGCACTGCCGATCGCCGTTCCCACCGCACAGGACGAACGTGCGATTCCGCAGGCCGGCGAGCGGTTGACACGCGATGCCTACGGCCGGCCGATGACGTATCTCCGTATTTCACTCACCGACCGGTGTAATTTGCGCTGCGTCTACTGCATGCCTGCTATCGGCATGAAGTTCGCGCCGCGCGACGAGTTGCTCACCGACGATGAGCTTCTGGCCGTTGTGCGCGCTTCGGCCAAGATCGGCTTCAGCAAGATGCGCCTGACCGGCGGAGAGCCGACCGTGCGGCCGCACGTCGCCGATATCGTTCGTGAGATCGCACATACGCCGGGCGTTGATGACGTCGCGATGACGACCAACGGCCTGCTCCTGGCGCGCCTGGCGCAGGATCTGAAAGACGCCGGGCTGAAGCGGGTCAATGTCAGCATCGATTCGCTCCAGGGCGATCGCTTCACCGCGATCACGCGCGGCGGCAAGATCGAGAAGGTCTGGGCCGGCATCGAAGCGGCCGAGGCCGCCGGGCTCAGTCCAATTAAGCTGAACGCCGTCGTCGTCCGCGGTCAGAATGATGACGAAGTAGGCGATCTCGCTGCCCTGACGCTGACACATCCCTGGCAGGTTCGTTTTATCGAAGTGATGCCGCTAGAAGGCGTCGGCACCGTCCACGACGAAGGTCTGGTCACGACCGCCGAGACGATCGAACTGATCGAACGCGACCATGGCGAATTGGAGCCGCTGGAAGCGCCGCTCGGCGATCCGGCGCGTGTCTATCGGCTGCCGGGTTCGATCGGGACGATCGGCTTTATCTCACCGGTTAGCCAGCCATTCTGCTCGTTCTGCAACCGGATTCGTCTGACCGCCGACGGCAAGCTGCGGCTCTGCCTGCTGCGCAACGACGAGGTTGATGTGCGCGACATCCTTCGCGGTGGAGGCGACGAGAACGACCTGATCGAACAGATTCGCTATGGTGTCTGGCGCAAGCCGTGGGGTCATGGCCTGGCGGAAGGCGATCGCAACACCGGCCGCGGAATGAGCCAAATCGGCGGCTAACAAACACGAATCGAATGCGGGCGGCTCTCGTCGGAGCCGCCCGCATTTTGTGCACGTCGTCGTCTCGTGCGATATTCTGACGCGGTACTGGCTGAAGAATGGGAGACGAGCGTGGTAGACCAGGTCATTCGACATATCGACGCGAACTGGGACGAGCATCTGGAACGTACCCGTACGCT
>CALAGB010000500.1 GCA_937891245.1 uncultured Thermomicrobiales bacterium
AAAGAGCTTACCGTCGACGTAATTGCCGTTCTGGTAGATCGTGCCGCTGCTGTTAATGAAATCCCAGAAGACCGACGCCATCGAATGGTTCGTCGGGGAGCCGATGTCGACGGCGGTCACGTTGTAGCTACTCAGGTTGTCGTCGACGCCGACGTTTCCGGCACGATCGACTGTCTGCGTGATGACCCAGCCATTGGGAATCGCGCTGTAACTCATCAGCGTATTGAAGGTGGCGTAGGTCGGACCATTGGGATCGTTGGCGTCTCCCGCCACGTTAACCTGCGCGGGCGCGTACGTTTCGTATTGGTCGTCGCCCGTCTGGAGGCGTCCGGTTACGAGTTCTGTGGCAAGCAGGCCGTTGGTGACAAACCACTCAGAGGAGGCGTCACCGTCGGGATGGGTAATTTCCATCCGCGTCTTGTCAAAATACTGGACGAGCCGTTGATGGTCAGGCGAATCTTGATAGGTTTCCGACATCCCGGGAGTATTCGGTCCAGGCCCCCACATCCAGGTGCGGCTGATGACGCCGGCGGCGACCGGCTGATCGGTTTGTGACCAGGTGTTGAAGAAATACTGGCTGGCAAATTGCTCGGCCGCGACCGGTGCCGCGAAACCGAGCATCAGCCCGAGCAGCCCGATCACTCCGGCGATGCGACTGAATCGACTCACCATCACCTACTGTCCCCCTCAGGTGTCCGTACTTATACGTTCTCGACCTGCTCGTATTTTGTCTGATCTAAGTCATCACGTCAACGCGAGATTACGAGATGTTTGGCGATGCGCTTGTGCGACAGGTTGAAGCATGCTAAAGGGTGTTGTCGAGCCGGTGCGGCTTGCCAAGCGTGGCGGGGCGGCGTACTCTTGCCCGCGGTTATCAGTACAATGGGCGGCATATGCTGGGACGTGGGAAGTCAGATCGAATTCGATCGCGAGATGTAACGCTTGAACCGGCAGGCGCGGACGAGCCTGTCGACCTTGATGACCCGACGGTTGAGCTTGACTCCGACCGCCGGAAGGCGCCGGCGAACCGCTCGTACGGCATGCTCGCGCTCCTCCTTTTCGTCGTCTATATGGCGATCGCCATTATCCTCTACGTCTGGCGCGGTGCGTACTTTACCCCGGACCGCTGGGCGATTCTGCTGTTCATCCGCGCCGTCCTCCTTGGTCAGTGGAAGGCCTTTCTGCGCGACTGGATTCCGGTCGTGTTGCTCATCTTCGGCTACGAGTTCATGCACGGTTACGCCTACACACTCGTCGAGGAACAGCATCGAACGATTCACGTTACCGAGATGATCACGGCCGATCGCTGGATGTTTTTCGGCCATCTGCCGACGCTCTGGCTGCAGGGGAGACTTTTCGAAAAGGGTGCCGTCCATTGGTATGACGTGCTGGCGATGGTCATGTATATCATGCACTTCGTCTTCCCGCTGGCCTTCGCTTTCATCGTCTGGATCGGGAACAAGCGGCGTTTCTGGGAATTCTCGATCACCTTCCTGCTCATGTCGTACGCCGGGTTTGTCATTTACCTCTTCTACCCGGCCGCGCCACCCTGGATGGCGAGTAACTGGGGCTACATACACGGAGTACAACTCCCGTTCGATCAGGTTTTTCATTCGCTGGTGCCCCACCAATACGACAACCTGAATATGGTGCAGATCTGGAACAACGCAGGCGGGAATCCGGTCGCGGCGATGCCTTCGTTACATGCCGCCTATCCGTGGATGGTGCTGCTCTTCGCGGTCAAGTTCTTTGGAAAGAAGGGGCTTTTCCTCGTTCCCTACAATATGGCGCTCTGGTTCTCGGTCGTCTACCTTGGTGACCATTACGTGATCGACATTCTGGCCGGCATGGCGCTTTCGACCGTTGTGTTTGTGCTGATGCAACTTGCCTGGCCGTATCTGGAGCACTCGCGCCTGTTCGAATACCCGGAGCGTGTCAGCGAGTGGTGGCGTCGCCTGATGCGGCGCGCGCGACCGTCGGGGAATACTTAGCGCAGGACTTCCGCGGTTGCGGAGGTCACTCGCGAACCGTTACACTCAACCCATTCGACGCAATGAGGTCAGAATTCGGAAGCGCTCGCCTCTGGCCAGCGAATTGCGCGTAAGTATCGGGAGCCGGCGCGATCGATAGGAAGCCGGGCGGAGGATACGACGGTCGAAAGGGTGAATGCGATGACCGTGGAGACGTACGACTATCGGGAGTTTCTGGAAGAGGTCATCTCGCCAGTCGCGATCTCCGTGCTCGATCGTCTGACGCCGCAAATCGGCCAGATCTACAACCTCGGTGAACTGCTCGATGCCCAGCTTCCGCGCGGGGAGCGGGGCGCCCACGAAGAGCGCTTCATGGAGCGGCTCACCCGCATCGTGCGCCTCCTGCCGCCGGACGTCAGCCCGATGGCGAACGAGGTCTTCACGGCGATCGAGTTCCTGATCTACGAGATCTATGGCGAGCCGGTCAAAGTCGGCATCGCCTGGGCGCGTCTCGAAGAACTCGGCGATGAAATCCGCTCAGACCCGCTGCTCTACAGCCTACTAACCGGCAAAGCCAACTAATTAGCGACAATACCGACAATCTATTGTTCCCCGTTTGGCCGCTTCCCTGGCGTCTGAGCCGCAGCGAGGAGTACTCGCGGGCGGTTTTTTCTTGATCTGCCCCCCGGTGGCAATGCAGTTGGGATGCGGGAAGACGGAGATC
>CALAGB010000501.1 GCA_937891245.1 uncultured Thermomicrobiales bacterium
CGATCGCATTTTCTAACGATGTGCCACACGAACAGTTCCGCATTGCATGGAGTCCAGGCAGCGCCGCACGAATCACCTTCTGTGCGTTCACAACGTTCGTTCGGAGGTTTTCGATCACCGCATGAACCGATACGGCCTCTTCTGATTCATGCCAGACATCATAGTCGGTGACCATGGCCAGCGTCACATAGCAGAGTCCCGCTTCGCGCGCCAGGCGCGCCTCCGGCATCGCGGTCATCCCGATAATATCGACGCCCCAGGAGCGATAGATCCGCGATTCACCTTTGGTCGAGAACTGCGGTCCCTCGACGCAGATATACATCCCGCCGTCATGCAGGGTAACGTCTCCGGATCGAACGGCGTCCGACACCACACGGCGCGCGTCGGCGCAAAACGGATCAGCGAGGGCCACGTGGGCAACCGCATCCTCGAAAAATGTGCGCTCCCGGCCCACCGTTCGATCGAAAATCTGATCGGGTATAACAAAATCGAGCGGTCGAATCGTCTCACGCATGCTGCCCACCGCGCTCACCGACAGCAAGCGTTCAACACCCATCTGCTTGAGCGCCCAGATGTTGGCGCGCATCGGAATCTTTGACGGTGAAATTTGGTGATGCAGCCCATGTCGCGGGAGAAATGCCACCGGAATGCCATCAAGTCGTCCCACTGTCAGTGGTGCGCTCGGCCGACCGAACGGGGTCGCGACGTCTCGCTGTTCGACCTCCGAGAGACCGGGCATGTCGTAGAGCCCGCTCCCACCAATGATCCCGACCCGTGGCTCCAGCATCGGTCCATCCCTTTCGGCGCTTGCGCGAACGTCCGCCAGTAAGTGTACTCGTGACGGAACGTTTAGCGCCGACTGCTATACTACGTCGCATGCGTATCACCAGCGACGTTGCACAAAATCGAGCCCCCGTGACCGATCGTGCTACCGCGTGGTTCGGTCAACTGTTGCCCTCGTCGTCCCGCCCTTCGGGGGCCGGCGTACTCAGACCATGCAACTAACGGAGCACGGTGTGCTCGCTTCGGAGACTGGGCCCCGCCGCCCGCGTCGCCGACAACGACCTCAACGGGGCATACCGCCGGCGCTCGGTTCACTGTTCGCGGTCATCGCGCTCATCATCGTACTCATCTCGACGCTCAGTTTGGAAAACCACCTACCGTCCCTCCGTATCGCCGAACCGCCCCCGGCAGGCGCCACGAATCGCGTGCTGGAGCCAGGCAGTTATCAAGCGGACGACCCCGCCATCGTCCGGAGCGGCAACTGGTATACGCAGACGCTCGGCTCAACAACCCCGGCCGCCACATCCTCGTCCATGGTTACGTCAACGACCGGTAGCACGATGACGCTCATCTTCTATGGCACCGATCTCAGCATGGATGCGCGCATCGGACCGGAATCGGGCGAAGTTCAAGTCTCGATCGACGGTGGAACATCTTCGATTCTGCCGAGCGACGACAAAGGTAGCTTCGTCGACCTGAGTGGAAATCAGGCCGAGGAAACATCGATTCTCCTGGCAACCGGTCTCGCGCACCACGATCACACGATGACGATCACGTCGGCCAGCGATGCGGTCGTCGCGATCAGCCGCTTCCAAATCACCGCAAGCACGCCATTCCCTTGGGCATTTACGATCCTTTACAGCGGCCTGGCAATGCTGCTATTCGTGGTCATGCGTTCTGCCGTGATCGCCTTCAGTCAGGATCGAGGCTGGCTGCGGTGAGCGGTTCTACAAAGGTGTTCACGTCCCGGTGAGTGCACGTGTCGCGATGGTCTGGCTTGAACATGCCCGACTGGGCAGAACCGAAGTGATCGCACTCGCCATTCTCGCGCTCACCGGACTGGCCATAATTGCCAACTCGACACCCATCACCATCGTCGCGATTGTGCTCCTTATCGCGCTTGGAGCGCTGCGGCCGGTGGCCTCGATCGTCGCGCTTCCGGCGGTCATCGGCTTCGTCTACCAGGAGATCGCGCTCAAGAACGCGCGATTCAGCCCACAAGAAACCTTGCTGGCGACAACGGTCGCCGGAACCGGTCTCCATATGATCTGGCGACTGGTGACGCAGCGCTCAACCGAACTCGTCCGCGATTTCCTGCTCCAGTTGCGCGCCAGGTTACAGCTGTTCGATGTCGCGGCGCTCGCACTGCTCCTCATCGGTACGCTCTCGCTCTTCACGCTGGCGCTGCCGGCCTACCGGCACGAAAGCCTGCGAGTGTATCGCTGGGTCATCCTCGAACCGATCATCTATTACGCGCTCGCTCGCTGGTATCTGCAGTCGCGCGACGTGCGCAGGCTCGCGGTCATCTCATTCGCTACCGGCGCGCTGGTGGTTGCCCTCATCGGAATCGTTGACCTCGCGGCCGGGCGAGGGCTGGAGGTGGAGGGAGTCACTCGGATCAGCGGCGTCTATCCGCATCCGAATGCGCTGGCGCTCTTTTTAGAGCGACCGTTCGTGCTCATCGCCGGTCTCGCGACGATCTATCGCGCGCGGTTCCGCTGGTTCTGGCTGGTGGGCGCGGCGATTGTCGGAGCCGGTTTGTTGCTCACGTTTTCGCGCGGAGCGGTTCTGGCGGTCGGGATAGTCATCGTCATTCTGCTGTTTGTCGGGCAGCGAAAGCGGTTGGCCGCGCTGGCGGCCGGCGCCGGTGTGCTGCTGGGAGCGGCGCTCGCACTGACCGCGTCGGCGCGGGTCGACAATCTCTTCTCCGGCGGCAGCGGCTCGCTTCGTCTCGACCTCTGGGGGTCCGCGATCGAGATGATTCGCGATCATCCGATCTTTGGTATCGGGCTCGATCAATTCCTCTACGTCTACGCGCCGCGGTATGTTAAACCGGAGGCGTGGTCGGAGCGCTTTACCTCGCATCCCCACGACATCATTCTCGATTGCTGGTTGAGCCTCGGTATAATGGGACTCGTGCTGGCGCTCGCGTTCGTCGTGATATTGTGCGTCGCGACCGTTCGACTCGCGCGTAAACGCAGTGTGCTGGGACTCGCGGCAGCCGGAGCGATGTTCGCCGGGATACTTCACGGATTAGTCGATAATGGCTATTTCCTGCCGGATTTGGCATTGATATTTTGGTTCTTGACCGCCATTATCGCGGCGGAAGCATCCGAAAAATTCGATCTTGTCCGGCAGGAAATTTGAGGGAGTTGCCATTGCGTATCCTGGTTGCGGGCGGAGCAGGTTTCATCGGTTCACATCTCTGTGACAGGTTGCTCGCTGACGGCCATGACGTCGTCGCCGTCGATAACTTCGTCACCGGCCGCTATACGAACATCGAGCATCTCGAATTCAACGATCACTTCAGCTACCACGATTTCGATATCACCGACCCGATCGATTTCATCGATCACGTCGATCAGATTTACCACCTCGCCAGCCCGGCCAGTCCCGAAGGCTACATGCGGCATCCGATTGAGACGCATCTCGTCAATTCGGTCGGCACACTGAACCTCCTGCGCCTGGCCGAGCGGCATGAGGCGATGTTTTTGTTTACGTCGACATCGGAAGCCTACGGCGATCCGCAGGTGCATCCGCAAGATGAGTCGTATCGCGGTAACGTGAACCCGATTGGCCCACGGAGTTGCTACGACGAGAGTAAGCGCTTTGGTGAATCGATGACGATGGAATTCGTCCGGCAGTTCGATACCAATGCCCGGATCGTGCGTATCTTCAACACCTATGGCCCGCGAAACGATCCGAAGGACGGCCGTGTCGTGCCGGAATTCATCATGCGCGCGCTGCGTCATGAGGCGCTACCGGTCTTCGGCGACGGC
>CALAGB010000502.1 GCA_937891245.1 uncultured Thermomicrobiales bacterium
ATGAAACCGACGACCTGACGCCGGTATTCGACGCGATCGCTTGCATTCATATTGAGCAAGTCGTAACCGGCGACGATCGCCTTGCCGGCCGACGGCACATCGAGTCCGCCGAGAATGTTCAGCAGCGTCGACTTGCCCGACCCCGAAGCACCGACGATCGCGACAAGATCGGCTTTGTTGACGATCAGATCGAGACCCTGGAGCGCCACCACCTCCAGATCGGCCACCTTGTAGATCTTGACCATGTTGTCGCAAATGATCTGCGCACCCAGCCCATACTGGACCCGTTCGGCGTGGGCGGCCCGGTCACGCAGTGTCTGGAAATCAAGCGTGTCCGTCATTCTTCTCCTATCCTCAGTACGCCGCTGACGTTCGCCCGTTGTGCCGAAAGACTAACGATGCCGATAGCGACCGCCACGGCGGCGATGATCGCGAGAATGAGCAGCACAATCGTAAACCAGTTGATCACCAGCGGCACTGGAATGTTCGGGCCGGTGAAGGCGGTGAGGTCGAGCCCTGGTTTGATGAGTTTCGCGACGAGTACGCCGAGTGCCGTGCCGACGACGAGCGCGATGGCGACCGGCGGCGCCTGCTCGGCGATCGTCAGCCCGAGCACCTGCCGCTTGGAAAGGCCGAGCGTGCGCAGGTAGCTCAAGTCGCGGATGCGCGCGCGGCTGGTGAGCGCCAGGGCGATCATCACGGCGAGCGCCGAATAGGCGGCGGCCAGAATGATGCCGACACGGAACCCCTTGGCAGCGCCGGCGATCAACGGCGAATCGTGGACCTGGTTATAGGTGTCAGCGCGTGAACGGAGCACGGCCGGCGCGAACTGATCGACAATCGAGGCTTTGAGCGCGTCTCTGGCGCTCGCCGGAGCCCGCACGTACAGCTGGGTTGGCAAGGCATCGTCCTTCGGAACGACGGCTTGCAGGCTCTTGAGCGGTACGACGACGAAGGCGCTGTTGTCGTTGACGCCCTGGAACTGATCGCGAATGTCAACGATCACGAACGACACCGGCTCTCGCCCGAAAGTGATCGAAAAGACGGTGCCGGTCTTCGGGGCCGACGGCGTCACCCAGGAGCGCGACACGATGGCCGGGATCGGCTGCTTGGCCGTGCCAATTCCCGCATTCACCGGCTGGTTGAGCATCGCCTGGGAGAAATGCGGGTCAATTGGTGTACCACCGGCGACCTTCTCGTAGGAAGTCGGGTCGATACCGAGCAGGTTGACCGTGCCGTAGATCGGCTGGTTGGCCGACACCAGAACGTTCTCCTGCAAGTAGGCACCAGCCGTCGCTGACACCCCCTTGACGTTATCCAGTGAGAAGTCGCGCGGCAGGCTGCCGGTCGCGACCGAATCGACGCGATAATCGGCGCCGATCGTGCGCCAGGCGGTGTTGATCTGACCGACCTCGATGCTATGCATCATGACCGACGAGAAGACGCTGATCGCGATCGCCAGCAACAGGACCACGAGCGGTATGCCGGCGGCCGATCATTGACGTGAAACGCGGCGCACTCCGAGGAAGGGCACCAGATCATCCCGGAACGACGCGTTCCAGGCGAGAATGCGCATTGGCAGGCGATAGAGCCGCATCACGACCAGTCCGGTCGCAAGCCCCAGCAGCACCGGCACGGCCGCCAGGTAGGGATCGAACCCGCCAATCTCGGCGGCGGCGCTGTCACCCGCCAACCCCCGGCGACGCAGGAGATAGACCCCGAGGACGGCCAGAATGACGACGAAGATGTCGAGGGCGAGGCGACGCACGGAACTCTTCCGCTCTGGCACGTCGTTTCGTTCGAGCGCGCCGAGGCTCCGCCGCGCCAGCGGCAGGATGGCGACCACCAACAATAGCGTTGTCATAATAACGATACCGGCGGCCGCGTATACCGAATTGATGCTCGGGCGTGAATGCACGATGACCGTGGCGAGCAAGAAGCCGACAAGAGCAGCTGGGATGCCGAGCGCCAGTCCCTCCACCAATTGCGCGCTGATAATCTGTCCGGGTGACGCGCCGCGCCCGCGTAGCAGACGGATCGCGTCGCGCCGTTGCTCCGCGACGAAGGCGGCTACGAGCCCGATCGTCGCCAGCGCGACCGCAAGCAAGCCGATGACGCCGAGCGAGAGGATCGAGACGGTCAGGTTTTGCTGCAACGCGAACTGATTGAGCAGGTCGGGCAGCTGTGTCGAGATCGAGGTCACGTTCGGCGGGCTGGCAAAGGCCGACCCGTACTTCGCCGTCAGCCGGCGGACATCTGCGGCGAGTTCGTTGAACTTGCCGGCGTCGAAGGCATCGGGATTGACGAAGTAGCGGTAGCTGTAGTTGATGTACGCCGGAGCGGTGTCCGCGTACAGGTCCATATAGGCGTCCGGTGCGAAGAGCGCGGTACCGAAGACGCGAGTCGAGTTGCCATCGTCATACACCGACGGTGGATCGAAGGTCGGGACGCTGTACCAGTAATCTTCGTCGGGGTTCTTCAGGGTGATGATGCCGACGAGACGATAGGCGATCGCGTTGGGGGAACCACCGTTCGTCGGTGAGATCAAACGGTCATCGTTATCGGGCGCCATACGGATCGTTTGCCCGAGCTTGATATCGAGTGCGTCGGCGGTCTTCTGGGTGAGCACGACTTCAATGACCGGCATCTGGACGGCCGGATTGTTGTTACTGGCCGGAGCGGTGAATGTTTCGCTGGTGTGGGCCGGCATCCGCCCCTGTACCAGGGTAATGTGCTCATCGATCTTGTTCTGGTAGCGGAGCGTGATGAAGCGATAGATCCCGTTGGCCGATGCATTTGGGTCATACACCTGGTAACGCGCCGAATCGACCAGGAAGTCGGTATGACCGATGACCGACTGAATCGAGGGCGCCAGGCTCTGTTGAAACTGATTACCGGCGTCGATGATCGGCTGGAAGACGTCGCTGCCACTGCCACCCTGGATTCGATCGCCTCGTGCCATCACGATGTTATGCGCATAGACCGGTGAATTGCGGATCGCGTAGCGAATCCCATCATCGGACATCTGATTAAAGAGGCGCGGCACGGCGGCAAAGATGAGGCTTGTCACCAGGACCATGGCGACGATCGCGCCCGCCTGTGGCCGTTCGGCGCGGATTCGGCGCAAGAAGGCGAGGATCACCGCGGGTGCGTTGCGGAGCTGTGCCGAATGGCGCGCTGTCGCGACCCGTGCCATCTATTCTTCACCCAATCGGAGCGACGAGCCGAGCCCGATCCGTCGCAACAGCGTGGCCAGGACGACCACGACGATCACCAGCGCCGCCAGACTCGTCCCTTCAAGAATGAGCACCGAGCGCCAGGGTACGACGACATTGATCTCGGGAATCGTCTGCGTCGCGGCCTGCGTGAGCGAAACGAGCGGCAGGATGAAATAGGCAAGCACGAGGCCGAGCGCGGTGCCGGCGATCAGGCTGAAGGCGATGAGCAGCCCGTTCTCCAACGAGAGCCAGCTGGTGAGCTGGCGAGTCGAGAGGCCGAGCGCGCGCAGCAAGGCGAATTCGGTGAGGCGCTCGCGTGCCGACACCGCTGAACTGACGGCGAAGCCGATGGCCGCGAAGAGCGCGGCAGCGACGAAGCCGAGCGACAGCGCGCCGATGATGCCGAGCGCGACCGGATCGGTGCGAAGTGTCGCCATTCGTGCGGCACGGGTATCGACACGCGGGCTCGAGTAGGGCGAGTTGGAGAGCACGGACGCGACCTTCTCGCTCATCCCTGGGCTCGTCGCGAGCCACCATTCCTCATCGTCAAGCACACGGCCGCCCGTTTCGAACTGCTCCATCACGAGCGTCGGGAAGTCGACGATGATTCCGGCCTGATCCGGATTGAGCGTCGGGAAGGCTTTGACCGCTCCGATCACGTTCACCGAACGGCGCATGCCGCCAATATCGAGCGAGAGCGTATCGCCGACTTTCGACTCGGTTTCCTTGAGGAACGTGGTATTCACGATAGCGCTCATCGTCGGGTCGGGCCGGGGGCCGTTTGGCATCAAACTGAACGTGAATGGTGTCAGGCCGCGACCGCGGCTGGCGCCGCTGTTGAACTTGGCAGCGAAACCGTTGGGTATCGGTGTATCGAGCAGCTCGATTGACGGCGCGACGGAGAGTCCAACCTGTTCGGTCGACCAGCCGAAACTCTTCCAGTCGAGCGATATCGGCATCGGGTCCTGGCCGTCGAGGCGCGAGCTGCCCTGAAGATTCTGAAGCTCGAAGATGCCGGAGCGCGGTATTCCCGCCAACGGCACGATGGTCATTTCAAAACTGACGAGCTTGAGCGGATAGCTCGGCATGGCCGTTTCGCCGTTCTCCATCGTGTAGCTGAGCGGCACCACGAGCTGCTGCGGCGTGCAATCGAGCGTACCGGCATCCTCGCGGCGACTCGCTGGTTCGGCGATCTTTTGCGGGATGCAGTCGTCGTTGAAATTGCCGCCCGTCAGCCGGTAGAGCACACCGTTGGCGTCCTGAATCACCAGCGACAATGACGGAAAAATATCCTTGACGCGTAACGTCGTCTGTGCGTCGGGCGTGAGCGGATCGAGCTTCATGCTGAGTGTGAAAACAAGCGACTGTGGCGTGCCGGGAATTTGGACCGCCGGTGTCACCGGGCGCTTCGCCTTGAGTACGGCCATCATCGAACTGAACGATTGGTCCGAGAGATCCGCCCGAAAGGGAATGATTCCCGGGGCCTCGGCGGCGTCGATCGCCAGCAGTTGCCCCGAACCGGCGGACCGCGAGACCTCGATCAGGTCGCGGTTGGCGGGCATCGTCGCCTCGACACCGTCGATCTGCTTCTGAGCCTGCGCGAGATCATACTGCGGGATCGACGAGCCGATGCGGATATCCGGTTGCAGGCGGACGTCAGCGCCGATCTGATAATCGGCCTGGTCATGTTGTGACAGATCCCAGGTCGAACCGTAAGAGAGCGCGAACAGCCCGATCGCCATGGCAATCATCAGCAGCAGCGCTGAACGCGCATAACGAAGGGGCCGGCGTGAGACTTGCCAGGCGCCAAGCGACGCGACCAGCCCGCGCTGACGCGTCGCCGCGCGGTCGATGATCCGGGCGAGCAGCGGCACGAGTCGCAGAGCGATGATGGCGCCGGCCACCAGTCCGATGGCGGGCGCGGCGACCAGGAATGGATCGATTCCGAGCCGGCCCTGCACCGATTCCGTGATGGCGCCGCGATAGCGGCTCAACTGCCAGTAACCGAGAATCGCGATTGCCACCAGCATCAGGTCGATCCCGGCGCTCTGAGCGAGACCGCGTGCCGCCTGACGGCCACGCGCCGCGCGCGCCTGAACGAACGTGCGTGCTGACACGAGCATCGGTAGGGCGAGCGCGAGCACGCAGCCGATCGCCGAAGCGACCGACAGGGCGTACGCGTCACGAGTGATGACCGGGTTCACCGGCAGTCCGATGCTGGCGAGCGGCCCGATATGATTGAAGATGTGCAGCGACCACTTCGCGATCCAGGGACCGAGAATCGCGGCCGGCGTGGCAAGCATCAGCGCTTCCATCAGGGCCATCGTCACGATCTGACCAGTGCTGGCACCGCGTGAGTGCAGCAGTCCCGTCTCGACGCGGCGTTGATCGACCAGCAAGTTCGAGGTGAGGAGAAGCGCATACCCGGCCAGAATCGCGAGCTGCACGGTGACGATCAATACCCCCGAGCGCGTCACCAATAGCGACTTCTGGGCGGTGCGCAGGATCGTGTTAAGCGTCGTATTGACCTCGAACGAATCGTTCGGCTGTCGTCCGCGATTCAGGGTGCCTTTCAGCCCTTCGATATTCGCGATGAGTCCGGAAACCTCGCTCACCGTCAGATTGTCGAAGTTGGGGAAGATGCGCCAGTACACTTGCGCCGCCAGGCCGCCCTGAATCTTGAAGAAGGTGTCGGTTGTCGTGACGAAGGGACCGTACGTCGTAAATGAGGCTCCCTGTTGGCTGCCATTGATCGCCAGCGGATCGTTCCACCAGAAACCTTCCGAGGGGTTATTGACTTTGTAGATGCCGGCGATCACGACGTTGAGGTTGAAGGTTTCAACTCGCCGGCTCTGCACGTTCATCGTGCTGCCGATCTTCAGGTTAAGCAGTTCCGCGGTCGCTTGCGGAATCGCGACCTGAACCGGATTGCCGTCGGTGGTCGCCGGCCAGTTGCCGCTCACCAGCGTCGCGTGCTGCTCGATATTCTGAAAGAAGGAAAAGATCATCAGGTCGGTGACGTTGTCGGCCGGCTGGCCGGGCAATGCGAACGATTCGGACTTGCCGGAGCGTTCGATGCTTCCGCCGGTGGCCGCAAAGGTCCCCGGCGCGATATCGGAAACGATTTTGTTCACCGAATTGTATTCGCCGGTCGCCGAGAAGATCGACACCTGGACGTTCGCCTGATCGATCGGGGAATCGTGCAGAGTGCGACGTAAGCCGCTGAGGGTAACGGCACCGGCATAAATTGGTCCGGCCGAAAGAAGCGTTGTGGCCAGCAAGATCGTGAGCACGGCAGCGCCGAGAATCGCCCAGTTCGCCTGGGCGCGTCGGAGGATCACGCGCCAGGCCGCGGCAATAACCGCCGTCATCCGTGTACTCCATCATCCATGCCACGCCGGTGCGTGGCGAGCGCGCTGCGGTCGCTCTGCTTCATAACGGCCCAGTTCACCGATCAGGCCAGCGTTTCAGATACCGCATTCTACCGTGATGGGCTGGAAAACGGCAGGAGCGGCCCTCACCCCCGACCCCTTTCCCGTCGCGAACCGGAGAGGGGTCGGGGGTGAGGGCGGCGGCCGGAGGCGAGGTCTGCTCCTGCCGGATCAGGAGCGATCTGCCTCGGGGGTAAGGCCGGCGTACGAGCCAAGCATGAAGCCGATGAACGAGCCGATGATCGCCGCGATCACCGCCACCAGCAATGGGTCCTGACCGGGACTGAACGTGCTGGCGCCGATCTGTCCGATTAGTCCACCACAGACCACGCCGAAGGCAACGCCAATCGACGAGACGCGCAGCGACCGCTCGACGATGCGACCTTCATCGGCATCTTCGAGTCGACCACTATCAGTCTGCCACTGCTCAACCGCATAGAAGAAGCCGAGCGATATGCCGTAGGCGAGGTTCAGCACCAGGTTCCCGATAACCGGTAGCGGGCCGGCGTGCAGTCCGATTCCAAGGAATCCGCCGTCCATGAGCGGCAGGAAGACGAGTATCGAGACGAGCCACGGGATGATCGAGAAGATCGCTCCGCGACGGAGCCCCGAGCCGCTCAGGCGTGGCTCGATCCAGCCCGCGTAGAGGATTCCGAAGAGGATACCGGTGCTGAAGTGCAGGATCAGTCCTACCGGCAGGTTCACCCGCGCGGTATCCGTCGCCGGGTTGTGTGTCAGGGAATAGAGCCAGTTCCGGAAGAACGAGGCCGAATCGCTGTTGGTCCCGATCACTCGGGCGAATTCGTAGGCGGCCATGATGCCGACCGTCAGCACTGTCGTACCGACGAAGCCGGCGACGACACCCATCGACAACCAGTCGACTCGGCGACCCGAGGGCATCCGAGACATTGACGATGTGCCCCCATCGTTTGACGCGCTGGCGGACTTCTCCTGGCGCGCTTCGCGCTCATGGAGTTCGTCGTTCTGGTGATCGTTGGAGACGCCATAGAAGAGCGCGATCGCACCGACCACGAGAAGCCCAATGGTAAAGGCGACCTCGCCGTATTTGCTGTCCAGCAGGTTCACCACAATTAAGATGACGCCAACGATCATAAGGAAGAGCGACGGGAGTCCCCATGCACTCAAACGCCGGATGTCCATACAGCCTCCTTCGTTGGTCGGCGGATGGTTCGTGACGAATCCAGAATACCGGAGAACCGAGCGGTAAAAGCCAATCATTCACGCGCTGTTGGCGTCGCGCTCATCTTCGCGATGCCGCGTCTTGATCCGGATAGTTGACCGTACCGCACGGTATATGCCGCCATGGCGGCCCGCGCTAGAAGATCTACGTGCGTATTACGCGTGTTGGATGTAGAGCGTACGATCGCCGCGCGCCGGCAATAAACCTATGCGCCGTTGACGGAAATCGTGAATGTTGACATTCGCGTGAGGTCGCCACTGTGGGTTTCGACAGAGATTGTCCAGGTGCCGGGAGCATCGAAGGAGACCGGCGCCAGAAACGACTCAGAGGGGTGCCCGTTCCCATTCGCCAGGATGCCGTTGACCGGCGCCTTCGCCGTGCCATCCGGACCGGTAAGCGTGAAGACTATGCGGTCGATCTGCGTTGGTGTACCGATGGTGCTGGTTACCTGCGCGGTCAGCTGATTGTCGCCGACCTGCGGCGACGAGGGATCGAGCCAGAGGTTGACGAAGTAATTCTGCACGCCTGCCTGGCTCGGCATCGTGATCTGCTGTTGATATTGCGGTTTGTTCGATGCGGCCAGCCCCCACCAGACGATCCCGACGGCGAAGATCACGAGGAGACCGAGCACGATGGCGACGGTCCAGACGCGGCGGCTGATTCGGCGACCCAAACCTGGCTCCTTTGTTCTGGCGGAGTCGGCACCTGCCGCTCCGTGATTCCCAGCGGCTATTAGAGCACGCCGGAGCGTCCGCGACCAACCACACGTTGATTCCACACGGCAAAACGCCAATACTGAGAACAATTGAAGCGATATTCCCCGCGCGTGCTGTTCGCGCTGCGAGCAGCGGAAGGAGGACAGGATGACCGTAGTCCGTGCCGCCGTGGTGCAAGCGGTCGCCGTTGCGTTCGATGTTGAGGCGACGCTCGAAAAGGCCGAGCGCTTGATGGTTGGTGCCTCGGCGTCCGGCGCGCAACTGGCCGTTTTCCCCGAAGCGTTTATCTCCTGTTATCCTCGCGGCTTAACGTTTGGCTCGGCGGTCGGTTCGCGCTCGCCCGAAGGACGCGACGACTTCCGCCGGTACTACGACTCGGCGATCGACGTGCCGGGGCCGGTCGTCGATCGGCTCGGCGCGATGGCGCGCAGCAACGGGCTCTTCCTGGTCATCGGCGTGATCGAACGCGATGGCGGCACGCTCTATTGCACGGTCCTCTTCTTCGCGCCGGACGGCCGTTATCTTGGCAAGCATCGCAAGCTGATGCCGACGGCCGCCGAACGGCTCATCTGGGGCTACGGCGATGGCTCGACGCTGCCCGTCTTCGACACCGAGATCGGCAAGCTCGGCGCGGTCATCTGCTGGGAAAACTACATGCCGCTGTTGCGCACGACGATGTACGCCAAGGGCATTCAGATCTACTGCGCTCCGACGGCCGATTCGCGCGATAACTGGATCGCCAGCATGCGCCACATCGCTTGCGAGGGGCGCTGTTTCGTCCTTTCGTGCAACCAGTTCACGCGCCGGCGCGATTACCCGGCCGACTACGACACGATCCAGGGCGACGATCCGGAGCAGATTCTGTCGCGAGGCGGTTCGATGATCGTTTCGCCGCTCGGCGAGATCCTGGCCGGCCCGAATTTCGAGGAAGAGGCAATCTTGACCGCGAACCTCGATCTGGATGACATCACGCGCGGCAAGTTTGACTTCGACGTCGTCGGGCACTATGCGCGACCGGACGTCTTTCAGTTGAAAGTGAATGAGCAGCCGACGCGTGCGGTTTCGTCGGCCGACGGCATCACTCCGCAGGCCGTGGTTGTCGAACGCGACAAAGCCGAGGAAGTGATGGTGGATATTGTCTAGCACGAAAAAGCGCGTGCTCGTCACGGGTGCGGAGGGAACAATCGGCACGGCGGTGCGTGAGAATCTCGCCGATCGCTACGAGTTACATGCGCTGACACGGGAACCGTCCGGCTTCCCCAGCATCGTTGCCGACATCGCTGACCTCGATGCGATACAGCCCGCGTTCGAGGGGATGGATGCCGTCGTGCATCTGGCCGCGTCGGCGGCCGTCGAAACACCCTGGGACGACATTCTGCCGAATAATTTGATCGGCACCTACAACGTCTTCGAGGCCGCCCGGTGTGCCGGAGTCGAGCGCGTCGTCTTCGCCTCCTCGAATCACACGATCGGCTGGTACGAGTACGAGAGTCAGCCCGATGTCTACCGGATCGACGATCCGCGCGTCTGGGATGAAACTGTGCCGGTGCGGCCCGACTCGCTCTACGGCGTCTCCAAGGTCTATGGCGAGGCGCTCGGCCGCCACTACGTCGATCGCTACGGCCTGCGCGTCTTCTGCCTGCGCATCGGCACCGTCACCAAAGATGACGATCCCCGCGCGGCCTCGGTGACCGCCAATTCGCCCGCGCTGCTCAACCTGCCGCCCGACGAACGTCTGAACCGCATGCGCTGCACCTGGCTCAGCCAGCGTGACTGCTGCCAGCTGATCCAACGCTGCCTGGATGACGAAGACCTGAGTTGGGCGGTCGTCTACGGCATTTCGAACAACCCGCGCCAGTTCTGGAGCCTCAAGAGCGCGCGGGAATTGCTGGGGTATGCGCCGGAGGATGGGGCTTGAGCCACTCGCAGGCATGCGGAGGGGTATGCCGTCAATCGTTCAAGGCGGTGCCGGACCTCTGACCGTAGACGTTAGCACTTTGGCAGGCTCAAAAGAGATCCTTCGCTGCGGCTCAGGATGACGGAAAAGGCGATATTCACTTCTTTGTCATCCTGAGCCGCAGCGAAGGATCTCCTGCCCGTTAACCAGCCGTCGATGCCTCCCATTCTGCGCTCAAATCGCTCCAACCGGGATTGCGTGACTCGATGAGCGCCAATTTTCGCTCACGACGCCAGCCCTTTATCTGCTTCTCCCACGCGATCGCGTCTCGAATGTCGTGAAATTCTTCGGCGTAGACGAGTCGCGTAGTTCGATAACGGGTCGTAAACGCCTGTGGCTTTTGCAGATCTGGGTTCTGATGCTCGAAGACGCGACGTTCCAGGTCGTTGGTGACGCGGGTGTACAGGGTCGCGGCTCGTCCCCCAACGTTTGCTATGATGTAGACTCAGTACGCATGCTTTTTCATCGTCTTCTCAAATGCGATGTTGAGTTGGGCGAGGCTGAAGAGATCCTTCGCTGCGGCTCAGGATGACGGAAAAGGCGATATTCACTTCTTTGTCATCCTGAGCCGCAGCGAAGGATCTCCTGCCTATTTCACCTACGTCCGCGTTTGCCCGCAGCCGCTCGCCCTACGCCAGCGCCGTGACCGTGATCTCGACCTGGGCGCCGGCCGGGAGCGAGGTGACGCCGACGGTGGTGCGTCCTGGTGGCGTGACGGTGAAGTATTCGGCGTAAACCTTGTTCATCTCGGCAAAGTCGTTGATATTCACCAGATAGACGGTCGTTGCGACCGCTTTGGACATCGCCGACCCGGCCGACTCCAGAATGTTCTTGATGTTCTCCAGCGTCTGGCGCGTCTCGGCGACGATGCCGCCCGGCACCATCTGATTCGTCTTCGGATCGATCCCCTTCTCACCAGCGACGAAGATGAAGCCGTTGGCGCGGATCGCCTGCGAATACGGCCCGATCGGCGCGGCGGCCTTCTCGGTCTGGATCACTTCGACCTGTGATGTGGTTGACGTCATGTGTCGCTACTCCTCGTGTCGCTGAAATCGGCAGTACCCGTGCATCATAGCAGTCGTCAGCCGAATAGTGCCGTTGCTCAGTCCTGCATCGCAGCCACCTGTTCCGCTCGCTCGTGCCACGTATTCAAGAACAGCGCCAACACCGAGGCGCGGCGGACGAGGGAGGAGACGGTGGCGAGTTCGCGGTCGGAGTGCGCGCCGTCGCCTTCGACGCCCATGCCGTCGATGAGCGGGGCGAACTGGCCGGCGGTGTTGCCGTCGGAGCCGCCGCCGGTGACGATGCTCTTCATCTCCAGCCCGAGCTTGCGTCCGCTTTCTTGAACCCAGGAGAAGAGCGTCTCGTTGCGCGGTCGATATTCGAGCGGTGGGAAGAAGAGTTCCCCGCTGAATTCGGTGGTCGTGTCGGGCACGAACTGCATGGCGGCGATCTCCTTGATGCGCGCCTGCACGCGTTCCGCCTCAGCGTGAGTCAGCACCCGCATGTCGAAGCGGCACTCGGCGTGCTCGGCGACGACGTTTGGCCGAATGCCGCCCTCGATGACGCCGACGTTGACGGTCGTGCCGATGTCATAGTCGGTGATTTGATGCAGCCGGATGATCTTCTGGGCCAATTCCTCGACGGCGCTCCGGCCCTGCTGCGGGGCGCTGCCGGAGTGTGCGGCACGGCCGGTCACGCTGTACCTGAACATACCGGCGCCCTTGCGCACGAATGTATATTCGCCGCCGGGGCGGGCCGGCTCGAGCACGCAGACGGTGCTCGCTTGCTTGGCTTCGGCCTCGATGACCGGGCGGGAGGTCGGTGACAGAATCTCCTCGTCGCTGTTAAAGATCGTGGTGAGCGAGACGTCGTTCCAGAGCGGCGCGCCAGTCTCTTTCAGGGCGCTCAGTGCGGCGATCATGACGGCGAGGCCGCCCTTCATGTCGTAGACGCCCGGTCCGGTCGCGGTATCGCCTTTGATTGTGAATGGTCGCTCTTTCACGGTTCCCCGCGGGAAGACAGTATCGAAGTGGCCGATAAAGAGAAGTCGCCGGTCGCCGCTGCCTGGCTTGCGCGCGACGACATGATTGCCGAACTGCTTCTGCGTCACACGCTCGGCGTTGAAGCCGAGATCGCTGACCGCTTTCTCCAGAATGTCTCCGGCACGGTCGGCCTCATCCTTGTTGTAGGTGCCGGAATCGCAGTTGACCAGATCGCGCCAGAGGTCGATCCAGTCTGATTCGTGTCGCTTGATCGCCTCAGTCAGCGCCTGTTCGAGATCGTTCATCGGTTTCCCCCTTGTATTACTTCCGACCAAAGACTGGTCGTGACATGCCGTGGTTTCCCTGATAGCTGGCCGGGGCCGGCGATTCCCAGCCGGTGAGCAGGTCGGATGTGGGTTGGTAGATTTCGACGCCGAGCGGTTTGCAGGTCGGTAGCGGGTCACCGGCGTCCGGCCCCCAGAGCGGCACCGACAGGTCGCCGCCGGGGCAGGTGGAGATGGCGCAGAGCAGATCGATTTCCGCGAAGAACTCGAAGAAATCGCCTTTTTTCGCGGGACTCGGCTTCATGAAGTAGTGGCCGTCCTCATCGATTCCGGTCACCTGGAAGATGTTGAGCACGTCGTGGACATCCTGCTCGGTGAGCCGGTAGGGGAGGATGGCGCGCGTCAGGTTTGAGTGGCAGTGGAAATCGAACTCCTCGCCGGTCAGGATCTTGTTGACGTATGGATCGCAGCGTGAGCCGAGCAGATCATGACACTTCCCGCCGTCCTCATCTTCGCCGTACTGGACCGTCTCATTGGTGATGGTCAGCATCGGGCGCAGGTAGGGAAGCGTCGACCAGAGCCGGTCGTAGGTCGTGACGTGCGTGCTCTGGAGCTGGCGTGTGCGCGCCGCCCAGAAGCGCTCGCGTGGGTTGTGCAGGTTCCAGACGTTGAAGTCGGCGACCTGCGGCCCTTCGATCGCCACGATGCGACAGATCTGCCCTGCCAGCACCGGCCAGGCCTTGCCCGAGCGGATTGGCACGGTGAATTGATCGAGAGGCGTCTGCCGGTTTGTTTCCCGCGCGAGCCGATCGTAAAACGCACGATCGACGTCGAGCGAGACGCCTTCTGAGGGCAGATACGTCCATTTGGCAGCCATCGTCGTCTCCGTTTCGATTCGTGTTAGGCGCCGCTGCGCGGCTCGTAGCCGAGCTGCTCGCGGAACGTCTCGCGCAGGCGTTCGCGCAGTTCCGGACGGAACATCACGTCGGCGGCGGTCCAGGCGAGCAGTTGGGCGCCGGTGGCAGTCAGTTCATCGGCCCGGGCGCTGCCGGCCGCCTGTTCGAATTCCGGCGTATGACCGCCGACACCGACCTCACAGATCTGCAGGTACGGGTGAATTGTCGGCACGATGCGGCTCACATTGCCGATGTCGCTGGAGCCGACCCCGCCGCTGGCCGGTGGCTCGTCGTAACCGAGGCCGAGCGCCGTAACGTTCTCTCCGAACGTTTCGACAAGCGCGCTGTTGCAGACGCGCGATTCGTAGCTGATCCCCTCGTGGATCTTCATGCTGCAGCCGGTCGCTAATGCGGCGGCTTCGACGATATTGCGAAAGCGCTGGCGAAGCGTTTCGAGGTCTTCTTGCTCCTTGGCACGTACCAGGAAACGGGCATCGGTGTAGTCGGGCACGACGTTGGCGGCCTCACCGCCATGGTTGATGACACCATGAATGCGGGTGTTCGGCGGCATATGCTGCCGGTAGGCATTGATGCTGAAGAAGACCTGCAGCATGGCGTCGAGGGCGTTGATCCCGCGTTCCGGCGCCGACGAGGCGTGGGCGCTCTTGCCGAAGAACTCGATGTTGAAGACGGTGCGCGCCAGCGAGCCGCGATCGAGATAGGTGCGATCGCGTGGATGCATCATGATCGCCGCGTCGAGCCCGTCGAAGATGTGGGCGTTTGCCATGATGACCTTGCCACCGCCGCCTTCTTCGCCGGGTGTACCGATGACCTTGATCGTTCCTTCGAAGTCAGGCAGTGCGCGCCGGAAGGCGATACCGGCACCGACGCCCCAGGTCGCGATCAGGTTATGCCCGCAGGCGTGACCGATCTTCGGCAGTGCATCGTATTCGGCGAGGAAGGCCACGACCGGCTTGCCGCTGCCGTAGGTGGCGACGAAGGCCGTATCGAGTCCCGCCACGCCGCGTTCGACATCGAACCCCTGCTCTTCCAGTTCGTTGGTCAGAAACTCGGCTGCTTTATGTTCTTCGAAGAGGATCTCCGGATTCTGATGAATCGTGTGCGACATCTCGATCAGCCGTGGATGCAGTCGCCGTACTTCATCGGCGATGCGTTGCTTCGCTTCCGTGACATCGATCTCGGGCATCGTTTTACTCCTTCACTCCCGATCGGTGGACGAGTCGCTTCCCCGCTTGCCGCGAACATCGCAGATGCGCGCCGCGAACGCAAGCGCCCGTAGCGGATGTGACGAATGGTCAAGGGACGATCGTCGCGCGAAGACGAGACAAGCGGACGCGCCCAATAGGGCTGCGGTATGACGTGACCAAGACCAATAGGTGATGCCCGCCCATGGACCGAATTTCTTATACTCGCTCACAGGATGTGCGTTTCGTCGCAGTGTTGTACACGTAGTTATGACGACGACGGACTGATTGGTATGAATGTCAACTTGACCAAATGCCTGGTTGGGCCGGTGGGCTGACACTCGACCTCGTCCTGTGGCTATTTGGCGACAGAGTGATTCGCGGGATGGGTCCTCACGACAATGCCAACCCAAGAGTTGTCCGGCATGAACGTATCTTCCAATCCACCTGATGCCTGGCTCCTACGTGATCAACTTGCCATGCCTTCGACCGAGCAACTCTTGCTGTTTCATGGGCCGGAACTCTTCGCCAATGTCGTGACCTTTTCGCCGGTCGGGCATCTGGTCGTCGCGATCGATGGACGAATCCTGCGCGTCAACGACGTCTTTTCTGATCTGACCGGTTATCGAGAGCACGAGTTGGTTGGTAAGACCCTGGTGGATCTCGTCAGCCCCGTTTCCCGCACGTTGACGGAGGAGATGCTTGAGCGCATGCTCAGGCGCCGCGAGACGGCGGTCGAATGGAACGCCGTTGTGTGCCAGCCGTCGGGACGTCCCGTTAAACTGGCACTCAACGGCGTCGTCGTCTCATCGGGTGGGCTGCCGCGCTACATCACAATCCTCGTACGCGTTGGCGAAATGGTGGAGCGGTCGACGGGCGTGCCATCGGCCCCAGTTGCGGCGTCTGAGGCCGGCACCGATCACACCTTCCGTGCGCTCGTCGAGCGGATTCCGGCGGTGACGTACATTACGACGCTCGCCGAGGGTGGCACCTTCTATATCAGCCCGCAGGTGAGCGACCTGCTCGGCTACGGGCAGGACGAATGGCTGGCCCAGCCCGCGCTCTGGCTGCGGGTCGTCCACCCGGACGATCAGGCGGCGGTGGACGATGCGATCCAGCGCGGTCGTAACGAACGGACCGGCTATCGCATCGAGCATCGAGTCATCACGCGTGACGGATCGATCTCCTGGGTGCGGAACGAAGCGGCGTTGATGGCAGACGACGCGAGTGGCACTGTCTATTGGCATGGCGTCATGTACGACATCACCGAACGCAAGAAGCTGGAGCAGATGCTCGGCAGCAGCGAGGCCCGCTTCCGCTCGTTGGTGCAGAACTCGTCGAGCGTTGTGCTGGTCGTCAGCCCCAACGGAACGATCCACTACGCAAGCCCGGCACTATCGGCCTGGCTCGGACCTGGCGCAACGTCCCTGGGTACCGGGGATTCATGTCTGTCATTGCTGCACCCCGACGATGTCGAACGCTTCCGTGAATTTCTGACGGACGCGGCCGGCGCGGTCGGGGTGTCACCGGTGATCGAGGTTCGGTTCGTCGACGCCCTCGGCGGAGTGCGTCACATTGAGGCGATCGCGACGAACCTGCTGTCCGATCCGAACGTCGGCGGGCTCGTGCTGAATACCCGTGACGTTACCGAGCGTAAAGACCTTGAGCGGAACCTGTCGCATCAGGCCTTCCACGACGCGCTCACCGATCTGCCGAACCGCTCGTTCTTCCTCGATCGCATCGGTCACGCGCT
>CALAGB010000503.1 GCA_937891245.1 uncultured Thermomicrobiales bacterium
TCCCGAGCAGCCGTTGAAGGGAAACAGGTGCGACTCGGTCACCACCCAGGGGATGGTTTGCAAGAGGTGCAAAGCGTCCAGGTTCTCGGTCACCACGTCGGCGGTCGCGCCGCGGAGGTAGGCGTTGATATGCGCGAGCTGCACCGCGTGCGTCCAAATCAGCTCGGGAGCTTGGCGCAATCCCTCGAACGTGCTCGGCGCGGTTGTCGTGCCGCAGTGATAGCCGACGAAGACGCCCGCTTGGTTACCGCGCTCGATCATCAGCGCCGTCGCCTCCGGCGTCGAGGGATAATGACCACTCAGGATCTTGATGCCGAGCGCCCCCTCGCGTAACACCACCCCGATCTGCTCGTCTACCTCAGAAGCACTCGGCAGTCGATCGGCGTAAGGACCGAGCATCTGGATGCCGCCGACGGTGATGCCCGCCCCCGCCTGCGGCAGGTCGGCGAGGACACCGCGAACGTCCGCGAAGTCGAGCGCCGTGGTGACCCCGGCACGGGCCAGCTGCCGGTGGGCCGTGGTCGGACCGCCGGCGCTCGGAATGTGGACCTCGGTATCCACGATCCCGGGCATCACGAGCTTCCCGGTCGCGTCGTACGTTTCGCGCGCTTTATCGGTCGCGATCTCTGGTGCCACTTCGGCGATACGGCCGGCCTCGATGGCGATGTCGCGTGGCGCCTCCAGGTCATGCCGCGCATCGACGAGCGTTCCGCCCTTGATCACGAAGTCATACATCAGGTCCTACTCCTCGACTTCAGCTGAAAGCCCAATCTGCGATTGCGGGGCATGGCTCAGCGATGCGCCCCCTATTTGGATGTCCGAACTGGAACTGAGGGCACTGTAGCACCATGGGCGGTACCAGAAAAGCTGTCGGCGATCCCTGAGCGCAGCGGCGCACTTCAGAATACGGGGAGGAAACGGCCTCGCCCGTCAACGGAGCTGTGTAAGGAGGTGTGGCAGATGTCGCTATCTCGATCCCCTTGTGGTGCTCCTTTCGTTCGTTCACTGCCGCTCGGGATATGACCGGCCATCACTGGAGAGCAAGCTCGTTTCCGATCCAGCAGCACGGCCGTACGTTCTTAGTGGCCGGGCCAATCACCCGTGGTGAGTCGATGCGACCTTGGAGTCGCGGGTTGCGGCCACCAAACTCGGCTTTTCGGGTCAAAGCCGAGAAAACCTAATCAACGTTTCTACTGTATCCAATGAAGGTTGCTTTTGAGTTACTCAGTCGCAGGTCCGAACCACTGATCGAGCAGCGTGATCATGGCGAGTGAGTTACTCGGTGAGAAAATCACATCACGCAGAAAGCACGAGTTGAGCTCGAAATTCCGCATTCCGACGCGGAAAAGGAGTTGACACGATGGCTGGCTCTATAAGTATCAATTGTTTTCGCAGATGGCGCTAGCGGATTGCAGATGGCGCTAGCGGATTAGAGTAAAGACGACCGCTGCCACGACTGCGCCGAGAGCGGCTCCAGCGACGACCTGGGTGACCGAATGATCGGCCAATTTGACCCGCGCCCAGCCGATCAGGCCAGCAAGCACGCCCATCGCGAGCCAGACCGGGCCAAAGACGAGAGCAAGAATCACGACAGCACCGCTCGCGACCGCGGCGTGAACCGAGATCTTCCACACAAGTGTTACCAAGAGTGTTACGAGCAGTCCGGCCGTCATCGCGGCCACGAGTGCGACCAACTCGCGAGGTGCTCCGAGGAGTGCCAGCAGAGCGAGGCTGACGACGATCGATCCGATGGCGACCAGCAATGGAGGTGAACGCTGCTCACGCTGTCCGACATGAATATCAGTGAGATGCCGACGGCGTACGCCATTCAACACGTAGGCAAACGGGATCAGCACTGCGATCCCGACGGTCAGGACAGACCAACCGACCGCAGCGACGACCGTCCGAGTGCTGTGTAGTGCAACGACGACAAGCAGGATGCCGGATATCTGCGCTGGCGCAAACAGGTTGGTTATTAGGCGGGCAAGTCTCTGCTCAAAAGGTGCATCTTTTGCGGTCACATCCCGGTTCATCCCGTGTTTCACCATACGAGCCCGCTTTAGCACGCAGGTCCCTCAATCCTTCCGCTTTCCGCCTGGTCTAATCGAACCACTACATCCCTCACGAGCGATGAACGATTAAACCAGTGTGCGACGCGTTCGAGCGCCGTCGCCTCGCCGACGATATCAGTTCCGCCGACGATGCGCGGTGATGGTGCGGTGTGATCAATTGTCTGGCCTGCGGCCTTCTGCCGAATCGCGACCGCCAATATCGCTGCCTCAGTCATGGCTTGACGCTCGTCCTCGCTAAGACCGGCGTCATGACCAAGACTTCGCGCGATCCCTTCAACGCGCGAATCAATATAAGGCCGCAGGGCGAGTCGGCCGTCCCGGATCTCAATCACTCGCCGGTAGAGGCGGAAGCCAGGATCACGCACGGTCAACACGTCTACCAGCCGTCCAGATGGCGGCAGCAGCGCAATCTCCGGTGTAGCTCGGTACAGTGCCAACCATAAGGGGTAGAGACGTAGCAGCGAGCGATAGGCAGCGACTCTTCGATACAGCCACGGCACACCAACGCGCGGGCCCCACGATGGCATCGTCGAACCACCCACGGTCAGCAGGACGCCGAACACGATCAGGATGCCAGACACCGTCACCGGCTGTGGAATTGGATATCTTGTCCCTGCGGCGCGGCTGAGGACGAAGAGCCCTTCATGCGTGACGAAGATGAGACCAACGCCGCCGCCCAGAGCATCGAGCCAGAGTCCAACACGGAGCGCAGGACGTGGAGCGACGGTGGCGTAGCGCCAGGAGAAGCGCGCGACGTTGAACGCTGCCAGACCAAGAAAGCCGAGGAACACGAGCCGATAAGCGAGAATCGAGGGAACATTGCCGGAGCGCTGGACAAATGAGAGCGCTCCCTCTTCGACCGGCACCCAAGCAAAGAGGATTGAGAGGGCGACGAGCGTGGTCAGTAGCAGATATCCGAGGTGGCGAGCCACGACCCTCGCCTTGCGCGCAGCGAAACTCAAGTAGGCAAGGAACGCCTGGACCGACCACGCGGTCACCAGCGCGAATCCGTCACCGAGCAGCCGGGCGAGATTCGGCACGTGCGTGAGATCGTCGATCAACACATAGATGGACGGAACGAGCATTGTTAGCGCCAGCGCGAGTGACGTGAGCGTGAGCCAATAGAACTGCAGTCCTGGATCAGCCGGCCTGCGCCGGACTGCAGGCAGCTTGTAGGCAGCTGCAGCCCAGGCGACTGCGGGTGGCCCATAGAACAGGTCGGCAGCAGTCATCAGTGCTCCTCCCGCGTCGTTTCGAGCGAGGAGGCGAGCCGCTTAAGCAGTTCGGCGTCCTTTGGGTCCGACCCCATCTCCTCATTCGAGTCTGCAAGCGGGAAACGTTCGAGGATCAGGGAGGCTAATATCTCGGCTTCTTGCTCTTCTTCCCCCATGTATCCTGCGCGTCGAAGGACGCGCTCGATGGTCTCGAACTGAAGATCCGGGAAGAGGAGTTGGTGAACCTCTGCGGGCGCAATGGTAGGAGCATGGTGGTCACAAACGAGGTGGCAGAGCTCATGCAGGATGATGTGCTCTTGATGCAACGGCGTTGTCGCCTGCTCGAAAAAGATGAGGTCCGCTCCGGGAAGGGCAACCCAGAGACCCCAGGGGCCCGCGGTGCTCGTGACAGGGCGTAGCACGATGGGCCGACCCCGTTTGTCCTCAAGCATCGAGCACAGCGTACGGGCGCTGAACGGTATCGGCAGATCTAATTCCTCGAGTCGTGCCTCACATCGCAACCGGAGCTTTCGGAAATCCATAAC